>JBLRXD010000017.1:0-17814 GCA_047920935.1 Pseudomonadales bacterium
CGTTCATCGACTTCCTCACCTTGCCGGCCTACGAGCTGATCGACCGCCCGGTGCGCTGAGCGTTGTCTACGGACGTCGGCCGGCACCGAGCAACCGCGCCTCGGGCCGGGTCAGCCACACCGGGCAAGGGCACTTGCGCAGCAGATGCATGTCGTCACTGCCGAACAGCC
Source organism: Pseudomonadales bacterium (assembly GCA_047920935.1). Classification (GTDB taxonomy): domain Bacteria; phylum Pseudomonadota; class Gammaproteobacteria; order Pseudomonadales; family Azotimanducaceae; genus UBA7803. The sequence goes on from JBLRXD010000017.1 coordinate 171, forward strand.
GCTGCACGACGCTCGGGTTTTCCACCGGCTTCACCAACAGGTCGTGACCACCGCGCAGCACGGTACGAATGATCTCGAGAAAACTGGTGCCAACCTGTACCTCGTGCTCGATGTGGAGCCGCTGTTGGTAAGGAGCGGTGAGCGATTGCAGCTCCTGCAGACGCTCGGCCACCATCGCCGCCTGCAGATTATCGACGCCGCCGGGAACGTGCAGCCGCGGCGGCAGTGGCCGCAGCACGTCGACCACGGTGAGCCGCGCCTGATTGTTCTCGGCCAGAGAAACCGCTCGCTCCAGGGGAGCCGTGCTCTGCTGCCCTGCAGTCACCGCGAAGAGAATGTTGTCGATATTCTTCATTCCTGCTGCTCCAACGGCCAATCGCCTCACCCGAGCCTCCGGCAAACCTTAGCCCATTGCAACTCGCCTGCGCTCGCCCTCAACCCCGCGCGTCTCGCCATCGGCCCTGCGAGCCAGCGGTTCAGGCCAGCGCGATGCCTAAAGCACGTGGTCGACGACCCTACCGACCTGGTACTTCATGACCTTCGCCGTCACCGTCACCGTCACCTTGACGCGCGAGAAAGTCGAGCATCGCTCGCGCCGACTTCTCCGGATGGTCGAGGAACATCTCGTGACTGGCATCGGCGATCACCACCCGCTGGGCGTTCGGCAGCAGGCGCTCGAGGTAACCGTCGATGAGATCGTTGTAGCCGCCCGCATTCCGCCCACCGGAAAGCAGCAGAACCGGTTTGCTGAGGGCACCAAGGCGGCTGGCGTCGATCGGCGGAAAGGCAGACGGGGAGGTGGCAATCGCCCGCCACTCCCGCACGTTGCGGGAGAACAGCGTCTGCCACTGGGCGTCCACCTCGGCGAACGGCACGCCGAAGTACCATTGGGCGGTACGCTCGAGACCCGCCTCGTCGCCCTGCTTGCGGAACGTCCTGCCCATGGGCTGCCACGATTCCGCCATGAAGCTCTCCATGACGCCTTCGCCGCCCGGGATGTCGGGTAGCCACGGCAACACCGGCGGCTCTGCCAGCACCAGGCTGCGCACGAGTTCCGGGTGTTCGAGGGTCAGCAGCAGCGCCGTGTACGCGCCGTAGGAATGCCCGACCAGGTGCACGGGCCCCAGAGCCAGAGATTCGAGCAGCCTGGCGAGATCGGCCGCTTCGACCGCCGCTGAGTGGTCGCCCAGCGGAGCGTTGTCGTTCGGATAGTTGTAGCGGCGGCTGTAGGCAATCACCCGGTATCGCTCCGCCAGTTGCTCGATCTGCCGAGACTGCTGCCAGTAGGAGTAGTCGGCCAGGCTGCCGTGGACCAACACCACCGGCTGCCCCTGGGCAGCACCAGTCTCGATGTAGTGCAACTCGATGCCGTCGAGCTCTGCCCGTTTCAGTGCCTGCATGTCGCGCTCCCTCGAACTCTCATCAATTTCAGCCAATCGCTGCCCGTACCAATGCATGCCGCCCATGTACAGGCGCAGGCGGGCCGCGCGCCCATCGACGTGATCGAACGTGACCCCCACAGCGTCAGGGTCGCGATCGCCGGCAAACACTCCGTCTCCCAGGTAGCGCAGCGGCGTCGTCGGCCCGGGCGGCGGCGCTTCGAGCCACAGCTGCTGGCCGCGTTCGACGACCTGCACGGAGAAAACCCCGATGTCGTAGCGGCCCAGATAGGCGGCCCGCGCCTGCGCGCTCAGGTCGCGGCCGCGCAAGTCGGGGACTGGCAGGTGAAGCAGGCGTCGGGCAACGGTGCGCTCGATGGCCTCGGTGCGCACGTCGCCGCGATTGGTCAGCACCACCACCGTGAGATCGTTGTCGGGGTAGTAGGCAGCGCTGGCGGAGAATCCGAGCATGGCGCCGTTGTGGCTGATTTTGCGGCGGCCGTCGAGGGAGACGAGGGAGAGCCCGAGGCCGTAGTCGACACGGCTGCCGTCGGCAAGTTGCGCAGGCGCACTCATGAGTTGGTAAGAACGCGCACTCACCACCTGTTCCGTAGCCAGCAGGCGTGACCATCTGGCCAGGTCCAGCGCGCTGCCGCACAACCCGCCGTCGCCGCGGATCCAGTTCATGTTCTCCGGCGGCGCGCTGGTCACGCGATCGTCGCGCAACACGTGACCGCGAGCCTCGTCCCGCCCCTGGGGAAGCGGCGAGCAGTGACGCAGCGACGCCAGCTCGAGCGGAACGAACAGTTCCTCGGCCAGGGCCCGCTCATACGGGACTTCTGCCAGACGCTCGACGATCAGGGCGAGCAGCATGTAGTTGGCATTGCTGTACGACCAGCGCGCGCCCGGCGGGAAGTCCACGGGCGCGCCAAGCAACAGGGAAAGCAACGCATCGGCGCTGCCGCTGAGATCCTCGATGCCATTCTGATATTCGGGCATCGAGAAAGGCTCGCGGATACCCGAGGTATGACTCAGCAGATGGTGCACTCGCAGGTCGGGCGGCAACCGCGAGAATTCGGGGAGGTGTTGCGTCGCACGGTCTTCGAGCGACAGACGCCCCTGTTCGGCGTAGCGCAGCACCAGGGCTGCAAGGAACTGCTTGCTGATCGAGCCCAGCTGAAACACCGTTTCCGGCGACACGGCATCGAGCACGTGGGCATCTTGCAGACCGTAACCACGCGCGTGCACATACTTGTCACCCTGCAAAACGATCAGGGCCAGGCCGGGAATCCTGTGCTCGGCCAGCAACGCTGCGGCCATGGCGTCGAGTTCGCTCGACGGCGTGCTGGCGTTGGTCGCACAACCGAACAGCAGCACCACGAGCGCGACTCTACCCAATCCACCGAGGCTCGACACTTTCTCTCTCCAAGCTCGACCGAACGTAATTGGGCAGGCTGCCTGCAGAAGCTGCTGCTGGAGGCGCAGCCGAATTCCCAGGATTTTTTCCGGCTCGACACTACGAGGTTCGACCGATTGTCCGCTATCCTTGCTGCCCCTCCTACTATAGCCGCTCACCGGCAGGTGTTATGACGGTTTCATCACCCTCCGCAGCACCGACCCCAGCCACCGAGACTATCAGGCCGCTGATTCGCGCGCTGGCAGGTGCTGCCGCCCTGCTCGTTGTTCTGACGGTCGTGCTTTATCTGATCTGGGGCCGCGGGTCGGCGCTGTTGGAAATCCCCTGGTTCAATGCGTTCGGGCTGATCTTCCAGGCGTTGACCTGCCTGACCGCAAGCATCATCGCCCTGGCGCGCTTTCGCGTGCTCGACGATCCCGGGTCCTACTGGGTCGGCGTGGGCTTCGCAGTCTATGGCACGTCGCTGGTGTTCTACGTGCTCGCCTGGCCCGACCTGCTACCGAGCGGAGCGGCCTTTCTCGGGCGCCTCCCGGGTACCGCGGCCTGGTTCACCATCATTGCCCCGGTGGCGCTGTGGGCATTCCTGCTGACAGCGACCGCGGCGCGCTGGCCATCGCAACGCGCACTGCCCGGCAGCAGTTGGCTGGGCTCGCTGCTCGCATGGCTGGCCACCACCAAGCTGGTGGGCGTGCTGGTGATCGCCTTCGAGGCTCGCCTGCCCCCGCTCGTCCTGGCCGACGGCAGCTTTACGCCGCTGCTCAACGCGTTGAACGCCAGCCTGGTCGCGATGTTTGCGCTCGGCACCGTGGTGGCCGCGCGCCGCTCCCAGCGGTCGGGTGATCCCCTGTATGCGCTCGCCGGATTCCTGCAACTGGCCATCGTCTTCGTCTTCCTGTGGATTCTGATCGGTTCCGTCCGCTATAGCCTCTGGTGGTACCTCGGGCGTGGGCTGCTGGCTGCAGGCGCCATGACCGTCCTGCTTGGCCTGCTGGCCAATCACGTGGCGCTGCTGCGTCGCGAGCGCGAGAAATCCCAGGAATTGACCGCGGCCGAAGCCAAGCTGGCGGAGAACTACGCCAAGCTGCAGGAGGCGCACGCCTGCCTTCAGCACGCGGACCGGCGCAAGAACGAGTTCCTGGCGATGCTGTCCCACGAGCTGCGCAACCCCCTGGCTTCCGTCTGCAACGCCCTGCAGGTCATGAAGGCACACGGCGCAGCCGAACCTGCCGTCGCGCGCATGCAGGACGTTGCCATCCGCCAGTCGGGGCACATGGCCCGGCTCCTCGACGATCTGCTCGATGTCGCGCGCATCACCCGCGGCAACGTCACCCTCAAGCGGGAGCCGACGGATCTCGCCGCCGTCGTCGAAGCCGCCATCGAGGCAGTGGAACCGCAGATGGCGACGAAATCCCAGCGGCTGAATCTGTCACCCTTGCCACCTCTGCGTGTCGAAGGCGACGCCGTGCGGCTGACCCAGGCGGTCTCCAACCTGCTGCACAACGCCGCCAAGTACACGCCGGACGGCGGCGAGATTCATGTCGACGTCGAGCAGGATGCCAGTCACAACGTCATTCGCGTCCGCGACAACGGCATCGGCATTGCGCCGGGTACCCTGTCAGGCATCTTCGACCTGTTCGTGCAGGCCAATCAATCGCTCGATCGCAGCTCTGCCGGGCTCGGCATCGGGCTCACCGTCACCCGCACCCTCATCGAGATGCACGGCGGGACCGTGGAGGTGCACAGCGACGGCCTCGGCAAGGGCAGCGAGTTCGTGCTGCGCCTACCGCTGGTGGCCCGGCACGAGCCGGTGGCGCAGCCCTCGGAGCGAGCGGCAAGCACTGAATAGAGCGAAGTCCAAGGCATGGTACGTCGGTCACCGCCCGATCGACGCGGACGCCACTCTGGCGGAACGGACCTGCGAAACTTCGTGACGGGTGTCGGTCCAGGCGAACACCAGGTGCTCACCGTCCACGAGCATTTGCGGAAAGCCCGCCGGCCGGCCGGTGCCCGTGCGGGCGATCACGTGGCTGTGCTCGCCGCCGGACGAGCGCGATATCCGCTGCGCCCGAAGCTCGCCGATCTCCCGGCCCGACGGCGCGGCGGGCGTCCCCAGCCAGCTGACGATGGCATCGCCACCGTCGACCAGCACCACGTCCACCCGACCCACCACCTGACCGGAGGCAACATCGATGGCGTCGTGAAACGATGCCGCGGAATCATCGGAGAATGCCAGCCGGATCTTCGCCTCGCCAGCGGCCGCCGTGTACCAGGCCACCACCACCCGATCGCCTTGGGCGGCAATGGCAGGGCCGTTGACCGGACATCCGGCGATGATCCAACCGTCATCGGCGACGCTGCGGCCGGGTTCCCATTGGCCGTCGATTGCTCTGGTGACATGGATGTCGCGAACCTCGTCCTTTGTACGATTGCGATAGACAGCGACGGGGCCGGAGGAAGCCACGGCCGCAGCCGTCGGGCAGCAGTCGCACACCAGGTCGTCGATCACCGACGGGTGCTGAACGCTGCCGTCGGTGCCGACGACCGCGGCACGCAGCGTCATGGCGCCGGCGTCCGTCAGCGTCTCGCGCCCGTCCAACCAGACGGCGCCAGCGCCATCCTGCCAGGGAAACAGACTGACGAAACCGTGCTCCGTGGGCGTGGCATCGTCATGCAGCGCGATGTCGTCGCTCCAGCTGTCGCCCGCATCGCGGGAGATCGCCATCATCACGTCGTAGGCGTACGGCCCGCCCGGTTGCTTGACCAGCCAGTGGGCACCCCACAGGGATTCGGACAGCGGCGCCACCGATGGAAAATCGGCCCAATTGACGAACCAGTTCCGGCCTTCGCGCACCGTTCGGGGCGGGCCCCAGCCTGAGGCATCGAGGGTTGCGAAGCGCAAGGCGACGCCGTCGGCCGCTGGCTCGAGCCAGCTCAACACCAGCGGCCGATCACCGCCTCCCGAAAGGCGTGGCATGGCGCTGCCATCCGCTGCCGCCACCGGAAGCTCGACCGGCACCAGCGTTTCCTCTGAACCCGAGCTGCACCCGCCCGTCAGCAGCGCGCCGGTCAGAGTGCACGCACCGATGATCCACCATCTGCTCATGGCTGCTCTTGGACGTTGGTGGAATCGAGAGGCAGTTCCAGCACGATCCCTTCCGTCAGAAACGTTTCCGCCACGGCGCAATATGCGGCCACCCCACGATCATGCAGCGCGCGCCATGCCAGCCCTCTTCGCCCGGTTGAAACATGAACATTACCCGCCCGGCCAGGTTCTCGCGACGGGCGCACAGCAGCTTCGCCGCCGACACCAGCATCGCCGTGTGAGCATCGTGCCCGCAGGCATGCATGGCGCCCGGCACCGTAGAGGCGAAGTCGAGATCGGTGTCCTCGGGCATCGGCAGCGCACCCGGCCAATGCCTGCTGCACCTTGGCGAGCGTTCTGGGCGTCTGCAGCCCGAGTTCCGGCTCGCTGTGAATGGCGCGCCGTAGCGCGATGGTCTCGGCCTGCAGCGACCGCGCCCCGTCGAGCCAATCGACCATATGTCTCTCCTGCGGCATCTGCGCGTGTGCGGCTGTGGTGTGAGATGCTAGCACACGAGACTCCCGTCTCTGGGTGCGTTTACAATCGTGCCAACGTCAAGGTTCCGGGGAGGTTCCACATGAAGTTCGTCAAGATCGTCACGATCCTGCTGCTCGTTTACGTGGGTATCGTCATCGCCTTCGAGTCTTTACTCGGTTACTTCCAGCCCGCCGGCGAAACCACGCTGGTGATCACCACCACGGACGGCAGCGGCCATTCCAGCAACCGAGTGCTGTCGCGCATCGAAAGCGACGGCCAACTTTACGTCGCGGCGAACCACTGGCCCCGCGCATGGTACCGACAGGCGTTGGCAAACCCGAGCGTGCAGATCGAGATGGGCGGTGAGCAGGCCGCTTATCTGGCGGTGCCCATCGACGGCGATGAGCACGATCGCGTCGATGCCGATCAACCGCTCGGCCCGGTGATCAGGATCCTGACCGGGTTCCCGCCGCGGTATTTCGTCCGGCTCGACCCAGTTTCGGACGAAGCTTCCGAATTGCGGGCGCCCACACCGCCCGCCGTTCCTGTCGCCGCTGACAATCTTACCGACGTCTGAAGCGCACCGGCGTCGGGCTCATCCGTCGCCGATCACCAGCCCCGTCTTCGGGGTGATCCGCATGTGCGTCAGGGTCTTGTCGGCATGGCGCATGCGCCACGACAGCAGCGCCTGAGCCTGTGCCAGCAGCACCGGCGCCGCCGCGGGATCACCCGCCAGATCGGCAAGTTCCTGGGGATCCTGCTCGAGATCGAACAGCAGCGGTGGCAGCGCGGTGAAATGCACGTATTTCCAACGCCGGCCGCGACGTACGTTGAGCGTGCACTGATCCATGTGCAGACCGAGGGCCGCTTCCGCGCCGCCGTCCACCGGATCGCGGAAATCGAACTCCCAATGCACGGTGTCGCGCCAGTCGTCGGGCACGTGGCCGGTGCGCACCAGCGGCAGCAGCGATTGGCCGTCGCACTGCCGCGGCGCCGGCAGGCCGATCCACTGCAGCAGCGTCGGCATGAGGTCGACGTGCTCGGTGAAGGCGTCGAAGATCCGGCCGCGGGTGGCGTTCGCCTGCGCATCGGGATCGCGCACGATGAGCGGCACGTGGTAGGACTGGTCGAAGTATCCCGCCTTGCCGAGCATCCAGTGGTCGCCCATCTGCTCGCCATGATCCGAGGTGAGAATGATCAGCGTGCGGTCCCAGTCGCCGGCGGCCTTCAGGCTGTCGAACAGCAGGCCGAGGTTATCGTCGACCTCGTTCATCAACCCGTAGTAGCTGGCCTGCAGCATCCCGTGGCGCAGCGAATCGTCTGAGGCGGCGTTTCGCGGGCCGCGCAGGTGCCAGTCGAGCCACGGATGCTGGGCGCCTTCGGCCGCCGCATCGGCCGCGCGCCGGTACCCGGGCAACCGGTCGGGCGCATACAGAGTGTTGTAGGGCGCCGGCGCAATCCACGGCGGATGCGGCCGCACCAGCGACAGATGCGCCATCCAGCCTGGCGCCCGGACTGCTGCCGGGGCGCGCTGCTCGTCGATCCAGCCCATGAGGCGGTCGACCATGAAGCGGGTGTCGGAATGCTCCGCGGCGAACCGCAGCGGTCGCGGCTGACCGGCCGCCAGCCAGCGCGGGTCGTCGTCGCGCATGACGAACGTGAGTTGCGCATCCTCCGGCAGCCCGGTGTAACCCTGCTCGGCCAGCCAGTCGCGCCACAGACTGCAGTCGGTGCCCATGGGCAGCACGTGATCCATCCCCGGCAACGGGCCCTCGTCGGTACGCATGAACGGGTGGTCGGCGTCGAACTCGCGCGGATCGCGGGCGGTATGGGTGTAGCCGAACAGCGCCGGCGCGTAGCCGCGCGTCCGGGCTTCCAGCGCCCAATTGCCGAAGCGCCGGTCGAGGGGGGTGCCGTTGGTGCCGCAGCGATGGTTCAGCAGGTACATGCCGGTGTGAATGGAGGCGCGACTCGGGCCGCAAGGCACGGCGTTGGCGTAGTGCGCCGAGAACTGCACCCCCTCGGCGGCAAACGCGTCGAGATGCGGCGTGCGCACCACCGGATGCCCCAGCCGCGACAGGCAATCGCCGCGCCACTGGTCGACGGTGATGAACAGAACGTTGCGCGGCCCGTCTGCCATGACTGCCTCCTTTGCCGCTACTGCCGGCGGTCGAACAGTTGGTTGCGTCGCGCGTACTGCACCACGAGATAGGCGAACACCAGGGCCACGACGCCGCCCGTCGGCAGGAACGCATCACCGAGCAGCTCGCGGTACTTCTGCGCCCAGAACAGCGCGAAGAACACGTGGCAGGTGAACAGGAAGCCGCACCAGAACAGCACGTGCTTGGCCCACGACCGCCCCTGAAACCCCTGCCAGGCGAGATTGCCCAGCAGCACAGCGACGCTGAGAATGATGGTCGGAATGATGAAGTGGCGACCGATCACGAACGTCTGCAGCACGCCCAGGAGGGCGATTGCCGCCATCACCGCGAAGATGATCTCGAACGAGTAACCAAGAGAAAGTTTGTCGCGCATCGTGGCTTCCGCGCCGTGTGAGGGACAGGCTCAGCCTATCACGAGCGGTTGCGGCAACCGAGCCTGGACGCCGACCGCGGCGCCGGATCTCGGCCCGGGTTCAGTCGGTCACCTTCCATCTCCCATCAACGATGGAACTCACCCGCACGCTCGGGCTGGTAGATGACTTCCTCGATGCGCACCTGGAGAACACCACCTCCGGGCGCCGGCCACTCGATTTCATCACCCTGAGACAGGCCCAGCAGGGCACTGCCGACGGGCGCGAGAATCGAGATCTTGTCACCCTGGTCGTCGACGTCCTTCGGATACACCAGCGTCATCTGAAATTCGTCGGACGAGCCTTGCACCTTGAACCTGACGGTGGAATTCATCGTCACCACCGTAGACGGAATGTGCTGCGAATCCACTACGTCGGCCCGGGCGAGCTCCGCTTCCAGATTCGCTTTGCCCGCAGACGCATTTCCGGGGAGCGAATCCAGGAGTCGCTCCAACCGTTCGGCGTCAAGCGCAGAAACGACGATTTTCGGCTGGGTTTTCACTTCCGCTCCCTCGACTCTGAATGGCCATGGCCGATATGACCACGGCTCAGCGCCGCAGGTCCTTGCGAAATTACCATATCAGACACTCCAGTCGAGACGCCACACTCATGCGGACTGTCTCTTGTGGATAAACGCCTTGGTCGCATCGACGTAGTCCTGCGGATGCGTCGCATGCGGGATGTGGCCCGCGCCTGGCAATACCAACATTTCTACGTCAGGCAGCGCTCGGGCGAGCTTGGCCACCACCGGCGCAAACGGCGGCGGGCTCTGATCACCGCGCGTGAGCAGCACTGTCGCTCGAATCGCTCGACCCATTCGAGGTCGAAAGCCAGCTGCTCGGGATCGTTCGCCTCGTCGAGAAACGTGGGCGCGTTGTCGATCAGCGTCCTCTGGAACTCGGGCGGCAGCTGCGCCCAGGCGCCAGGCCCCAGCGCCACCGTCTCGACGAACTGTTCGGCGGCACCCGCATGGTCGCCATCGGCGATGCGCTCGACCACGGCGGTGACCCGTTCGCGGACCTGGTCGAGCAGCGGCGCTACCGATGGGTCGTCGGCGAGTAATGAGAACAGCGGCGGCTCGTGGGCAATGACACCCTGAAGCAGTTGCGGGTGTTCCGCAGCCAGGCGAAGGGTGATAGAGGCGCCGAACGAGTTGCCAGCCACCCAGGCCGGTGCCAGGTCGAGCTCGCGGATCAGCGCCGCGAGATCGGTAACATCCTCACGCACGCTGCCCTGCCCCGCCGGACGCTCGCTGTCGCTGTGGCCGCGGCGGTCATAGCTGAGAACCCGGAACGACTCGGCCAATGGCGGAGCCACCAGATCCCAGTCGTGGCGCGAATCCCATGAGCCGTGCACCAGGACCAGCGGCGCGCCCGCGCTGCCGCTGAGCTCGTAGCAGATCCGCACGCCATTGATGCTCGCGATTGCCATGTCGTGTCCCCTCCGTTGGCCGCTGGTGGTCGCGCAAGCAAACTTTCGCATGCAAAAAGGGTGACACTTCAGGCAGCAGGAACTGCATCAGCTCACCCCAGCCCGCGGAAGTCCGGCTCGCGGCGCTCACGGAAAGCGGCCAGGGCCTCCCGGTTGGCCGGCCCGCCGAGCAGCTTGGCGAAGGCGACGTTCTCCCGATCGCGAGCGGCGCGCACGGCATCCAGTCGCGCATCCAACAGCAGACGCTTGGTGGCCATGAGCGACGAGACCGGCATGCGGGCGATGCGCTGAGCGAGTTCCATGGCGGTAGGCAACAGCGCTTGCGGCTCGCACAGGCGCCCGGCAAGACCCCACTCGACAGCGGTTTCGGCATCGATCCAGTCGGCCGTGTAGAGGAATTCCGCCGTGCGCTGCCAGCCGATCAACGCCGGCAGCAGCAGCGTGCTGCCCGCTTCCGCCGTAACCCCGAGGCTCACGAACGGCGCCCGCAGACGCGCCGTGGTCGACATCACCACCAGATCGCAGTGGGGCAGCAGCGTGACCCCGATGCCCACGCTGATGCCGTTCACCGCGGCGATCAGCGGTTTCGGGAAAGACTCGACGGCGGCGATGAATGACGGAAAGCCGTGGGGCTTGCCGTCGCTGTGCTTGCGCGGCTGCGCCAACTCACCGAGATCGGTACCGGCGGAAAAACCCTTGCCGGTACCGGTAATCACCACGACGGCAATGTCGGGGCGGCTCGCTGCCTCGTGCAATGCGTCGCGGACTGCATCGTAGAGATCGTCGTTGTAGGCGTTCAGCGCTTCGGGCCTGTTCAGGGTCAGCAGCCGCACACCTTCCTGATCGTCGACCCGCAGGACATCACGGTTCTCTGCTGCGGTACTCATCGAACTACCTCCAGGTTCACGTGGTTCGCGACCGTATGTCGGTCAGCGCGGTGCGAAGCGTTGCCCGCCGTCCACGCGAATCACCGAACCATTCATCATGGCGCTCTCGAAGATGGCGATGGCCATCACCGCGTACTCCTCGGGCCGCCCCATGCGGCGCGGAAAAGCAGCATCCTTGGTGAGCTGAATGGCGCCGGCTTCGGGAATGCCGCGGGTGAGCCCGGTGTCGAACAGGCTCGGCGCGATGGTCATCACCCGGATGCCGACGCCGCCAAGATCCCGCGCCATGGTCAGCGTCATGCCCGCGATACCCGCCTTCGCAGCGGTATAGGCGACCTGGCCGATCTGGCCTTCGAAGGCGGCGATGGAGGCGGTGTTGATCATCACTCCGCGCTCACCGTCGGCATTGGGCTCGTTGCCGCTCATGTGCTTGGCGACGATGCGGTTGATGTTGAACGACGCGATCAGGTTCAACTCGATGATGCGCTGGAAGTCGTTGAGCGGGTGCATCTCGCCATCTTTGCTCAGCGTGCGCTTGGCAACACCGCCGCCTGCGGTGTTGACCATGAACTGCACGCTGCCGAGGGCCGTTACCGCGTCACCGATCACCTGCTCCATGCCGGCGTGGTCCATCACATTGCAGGGGAAGAAGCTGCCGCCCAGGTCCTTCGCCACATCAGCGCCCTCGGAGGTTTCGAGGTCGAGAATCGCCACGTTGCCGCCACCCGCGACGAATTTCTCGGCCGTCGCACGGCACATGCCCGATGCTCCGCCCACCATGATCGCGTTGCTACCCCTGATCTGCATTCGGCACCCACCCTCTATTGCTGTTGATTCAGCGGGTCATGATACCGACTACCCCAGGTCGGAGCGACGATTCTTCCGGTCGTCCTCGATGGCCGCTACGGCGCGAGGCTGGGGCTCTCGGGATGAAGCAGGTATCCGGACACGGCCAGCGTGGCCTGTCCGCACGGAAACGGGCAGACGGGGTTGTTCTTGATCACCTGGATCTCCACCACGGTCGCGGGATCGGCATACAGGCGCACCTGCCGGGTGCCGCTGTAAACGGTGAGGTTCTCCCGCGGGCCGGTCTCTGACACAGACCAGTAGTGCGCCACGCGCTGCTCGTTCACCTGCGTCCAGACCAGGGCATCGCTCAAACGCTGCGCGATCGGCACCTCGAGCGACGCGCTGATCTGCTCGATTACCAGCCGCCTTTCCAGCGGGACGCGGAACTCGACAGCGATTGCGGACTCGCCATCCCGCCACTCGGTCTGCGCGGTGAAGTGAAACGGCTCGCGCGGCCACAGCGGCGGCTGCGTTCCGTGCAGGGGATCTGCAACGGCAGCGCCCATGGCGCAAACCGCGAGGAGCCCCGCGGCCAGGGCACGCTCGTACGTCATCGTCATGGCTACCGCTCCATTTGGTGGTTGCTGCAGCGTGCGCAAACTCTGCGCCAGCAAACTCTGCGCCAGCAAACTCTGCGCCAGCAAACTCTGCGCCAGCAAAGCCAAGTCTGCGCGCGTCGGGCCCCACTGCTTCTGCAGCCAGGGACCGTGGTACATTCCGGTGGTGATCCATCCGGGAGGACGCCATGAGCGCCTACGACGAGCTGATGTCTTTTCGGCGCGAAACCGCAGCGCTGTCCCAGATCGCCGGGCGCCTCGATTGGGACCAGCAGACGATGATGCCGCCTGGCGCAGCCGAGCAGCGCAGCGAAGAGCAGGCGGCCATCGAAAGCGTGCTCCATGCCCGCCGCACCGATCCGCGCATCGGCGAATGGCTCGCCTCGGCCACGGCAGCTGACGCGGTGGCAGAAGCCAATCTGCGGCACATCGCCCGGGACTATCGGCGGGCGGTGAGAGTGCCGGCGCGGCTGGCCGCGGAGATCGCCAGAGTCACCTCGGTCGCCCATGGAAGATGGGCCTTGGCGCGAGCGGAAGACGATTTCGCCGCATTCGCGCCGATACTGGCGGAAGTGGTCGAGCTCAAACGCGAGCAAAGCATCGCCCTGGCCGATGGCGGTGATCCATACGACGCGATGCTCGACGAGTACGAACCGGGTGCGACGGCGGCAGAGGTCGGGGCCATGTTCGGCGCCCTGCGGCCGCGTCTGGTGGCGCTGCGTCAGGCGGTGCTGGCCGCTCCGGCGCCGCCGGCCCTGACAGGCACCTTTCACGAGGCCGGGCAACTGGCGCTGTCGGCGCGGCTGGCAGAAGCCTTCGGCTACGATCTGCACCGGGGAAGAATCGACAAAGCGGTGCATCCATTTTCGTCCGGTTCCGGCTCCGACGTGCGCATCACCACGCGCACGGAACCGCTGGATCCGTTCAACTGCTTCTATTCCACCATTCACGAGGTCGGCCACGCCACCTACGAGCAGGGCATCGATCCGGCGTTCGCGCTGACCCCGCTGGGCGAGGGCGTATCCATGGGCGTACACGAAAGCCAGAGCCGCATCTGCGAAAACCAGCTCGGACGGAGCCGCGCCTTCAGCGGCTGGCTGTTCGATGAGATGCGAAAGACCTTCGGTGACTTCGGTGTCGCCGACGCCGATGCCTTCTATCGCCTGGTCAATCGCGTGCACAACGGCTACATCCGCACCGAGGCGGACGAGGTGCAATACAATCTCCACGTCCTCATGCGGTTCGATCTGGAGCGCGCGCTGATCTCCGGCGACCTGCAGGCGATCGACGTCGAGGCCGCGTGGAACGAGCGCTTCGAAGCCGACTTCGGCTTTGCCGTGCTCGCGCCTTCAGACGGCTGCCTGCAGGACGTGCATTGGGCCGCGGGGCTGTTCGGTTACTTCCCGACCTACACGTTGGGCAACGTCTATGCCGGTTGCCTGTATCAGGCCATGCGCGCCGCGCTGCCGGCGCTGGACGACGACCTCGCGCGCGGCGACACGTCGGCGGCCACCGGCTGGCTGCGAGCCAACGTCCAGCGCTACGGCGGGTTGTACCCGCCGCGCGAACTGATCGAGCGGGCTGCCGGTTTCGCCCCGTCGGAAGGGCCACTGCTGGACTACCTCGAAAGCAAATTCAGCGGGCTTTACGGGCTCGCCCGATGAAAGTCGATGGGCACGAGCGCGTCGTTCCCGCACTCTCGGCACTCAGCCGCCGCAAACTGCTGACCGGCGCGGCAGTCGCCGGCGCCGTGCCGTGGTTCGCGCGCGCAGCCGCAGCGACCGGCAGTTTCGATGCCTGGCTCGAGATCAACGACACGGCCTTGGTGGCCAACGCACGGGAAGCCGCCCGCGCGGCTGGCGGTCGACCGGTGTGCGCGACCGTGAAGAACAACGGCTATGGTCTCGGGCTCGAACGGGTGGCCCGGGTGCTCGATCAGGTTCCGGAGGTCTCGGGGCTTGCGGTAGTGAAGGTCGATGAGGCAATGCGCCTCGCCCACCTCGGGGTCAGCAAACCGATTCTGTTGATGGCGCGCGCCTCGAATGCCGAGGCCGAGGAGTTGGTGCGGCGCGGCGTGCAACTCGCACCATTCTGGGACGGTGATGGCGAGCACCTGTCCGCATTGGCCGCCACGCTCGACCGCCCGGTACCCGTACACCTGTACATCGATACCGGCATGAGCCGCATGGGGATTCCCTACCATCGAGCGCTACCGTGGGCGGCCGATCTGGCGGCACGCCCAGGCGTGCGCATTCATGGCGCGTTCACCGGCCTCACCGAGGATCACGAGTTCGACCGCGAGCAGGTACGGCGGCTGCAGGGTCTGGCCGCGGACGCCAATGCGCGGGGATTCTCCCTCGGCCGGCTGCACGCGGCCTCTTCCGATGCCCTGGCGAACCTACCCGAAGCGCACCTCGACATGGTGCGGCCCGGCATCATGCTGTTCGGCGCCCACGCCGACGGCAGCCACGACGCGGGCATCCTCGACATCACGCCCGCGTTTCGTCTGCGAGCCCCAGTCGTGCGGGTCGAGCGCCTGCGGCCGGGCGACACCGTCAGTTATGGCCGCAGTTATGTGGCGCAAGCGCCGCTCTGGATCGCCACCATTCCCGTCGGGCACAGCGACGGTTATCCACGTCAGGCGGTCGGTACCTGCCGGATCCTCATCGGCGCGCGCACCTATCCGGTGATCGGGTTCGTCAGCGCCTCGCACTGCATCGTCGAGATAGGCCCCGAGCGTCTGGTCGAACCCGGCGCCGTGGCGACGCTCATCGGCCCCGATCATCCCGACATCCACCCCAACGAGATCGCCAACCGCAGCGGCCGCTCGGTCTACGACGTGCTCATGCACCTGAGCGCGCAATTGCCCGTTCGAACCTGGAGCTGAAATGCCACATCCCACCAACACCAGCAGCACCAAGCCATTCGTCGTCGACATGGACTCTCACGTCATGGAACCGCCGGACCTCTGGCAGAACTATCTGGAACCGAAATTCCGCGAGCGCGCCATTCGGATTCAGCGACGCGCTGATGGCGTCGAGGAGCTGATCGTCGACGACAAGGTTCTGCTGGCCGGGCGGCTTGCCGCGCTCGGCGGTGTCGATCATGAAGCCGACCAGGTGTTCACCGACCCGAGCCTGTCGTATCTCGACGGGTGCCCACGCGCAAGCTACGACACCGCCGCCCGAGTCGAACTGTTGGACGACTGGAGCGTGGACGCCGGTGCGGTATTCCCCACCATCGGCATCCTCTGGGATAAAGAAGACGATCCCGAACTGGCCATGGCGTACGCACGCGCGTACAACAACTGGCAGTGGGATTTCGCAAGACCCGCACTCAGCCGCATCCTCCCCATTGCCCAGATACCGCTCTACGACGTCGAACTCGCCAGGCAGGAGTTGCGGCGCTGCCTCGACCTCGGCTTCAAGGGCATGTTCCTGGCCCCGGAGCCGGTAGGCGGCAAACGCCCCTCGCACCCGGATTTCGACCCGCTCTGGCAGATGCTGGTCGACGCCGACCTGCCGGTCTGCGTGCACCTGATCGTGCGTTTCGACCGGATCGTCAACCTCAGCGGCACCAGATGGTGGGATCCGCAAACCGAGCGCGGCAACTCGGTGTTCTCGTTCGCCCTGGGCGGCACCATGCAACTCATCCCGGCGGTCGCCGCACTGGTCTGCGACGGCCTGTTCGACCGTTTTCCCAAGCTCAAGGTGGCAATCGTCGAGTCGGGCGCAGGCTACGTGCGCTACCTGATGGATCGCCTGGATGAAAAGTACGCGCGCTTCGGCAAGCTCAACCCGCTGCAGCGCTGGCCGAGCGACTACCTGCGGGAAAATTTCTGGTTCGTGATGGATCCTTCCGAAGGATCGATCGATGCCCAGTGCGACCTGGTCGGCGAAGACAAATTCATGTGGGGCTCGGACTACCCCCACATCGACTCCCATGCCAGCGCGGTGCAGGAAGTGCATGCCGCTCTCGCGCCCATGTCGGAGCATCGCCGCAATCTGGTGCTCGGCGAAAACGCCCGCCGCCTGTTCAACCTGGGGTGAGCGCGCCTAAAGCTCCACGCCGAAGTACTCGGCGAAGCGCTCGTTGTACTCCGCATCGCTGAGGTCGGCGCCCATGCTGACCCACGCTTCCGCGGGTACCCGGTGGCGAGCGGCCATGAAACCCTCCGCATCCGGGCCCACGGGCCATCGCAGCCGGTACTCATCGGTGGTGATCGCTTCGAGGATGACGTCCGCCACCGTCTGGGGTGGCACCGCGCGCTTGAAGCCGGCGGCAAACATCTTACCGTTGCGCCGCATCAGCGGCTGATAGGGAGAAGCCTTGTCGTAGCGGGTCTGCGCTGCGGAGTTCTCGAAGATGTTGGTCATGATGACGCCAGGCTCGACGTTCACCACACGGACACCGAAGCGATACATCTCGTGCGCCAGGGCTTCACCCAGGCACTCCAGCGCCCACTTCGAGGCAGAGTAGGCAATCTGATTCGGCGTCGCCTGCAGGCCCACGGCCGAAGTGATGTTGACGATGCATCCGGTGCGACGCTCGCGCATCGACGGCAGCACCGCCTGGATGCAGCGCACGGCCCCGAAGTAGTTGGTCTCGAACATCTGCTTGTGCTCGTCTTCGGGCGTCAGCTCCAGCGGCGAGGCGCCGCCGATGCCGGCGTTGTTGATGAGCACGTCCACGGCACCCACCTCGCCCACGGCGGCGAACGCAGCCGCCACCGATGCCGGGTCGCAGACGTCGAGCTGCACGATGTCCACGGGCAGGGACTCTTGCTCAGCGGCAGCGCGGAGCTCGTCCGCCTTGGCCGTATTGCGCATGCCGGCGAACACCCGATAGCCGTTGCGCGCCAGATGCAGGCTGGAGGTAAGGCCGATACCGGTACTGGTGCCCGTGACAACCGCGATTTTCATTGACGATCCTCCGTGTAGGGTTTGGAACTGCCGCAGCACAATGGTAACCGACTGATGCGACTCAGGGCACG
>JBLRXD010000017.1:17914-26935 GCA_047920935.1 Pseudomonadales bacterium
CGATGGGTAAACTGACAAGGAGACGCCAATGACCGATGGCTATTCAGAGCAAGCACCCACGCGGGCCGAGGTGGACGCACTGGAAGGTGCAGCGCTGCTGGAGTTCGGCACCGACTGGTGCGGGCATTGCCGCGCCGCGCAACCGGTCATCGAGGCTGCCCTGGAGCAGGCGCCGAACGTGCGCCACATCAAGGTCGAGGACGGCAGCGGCCGTCCGCTGGGGCGCTCCTACCAGGTCAAACTCTGGCCGACGCTGATCTTTTTGAAGGGCGGCTCCGAGGTGGCGCGACTGGTGCGCCCCACCGACGCCGCCGCCGTAGCCCGGGCATTGGCGGACATCACTGACTGAGGCGGCGCTGTTGCCGGCCTCGAACGGGAATGCTTATCATTTCCAGAACCCCTCCGCGGAGGGATTTACCGCCACCCACAACAAGGAGAATCTTCCATGGCGAACGAGGGATATCACGAGCCCATCGACGAGCTCAGTGCGGAGACCCGCGACATGCACCGGGCAATCATCTCGCTGATGGAGGAGCTGGAGGCAGTGGATTGGTACAACCAGCGGGTGGATGCCTGCAAGGATCCGGAACTGCGCGCCATTCTCATTCATAATCGCGACGAGGAAAAAGAGCATGCGGCGATGGTTCTCGAATGGATCCGCCGCAGAGATCCCAAATTCGACAACGAACTGAAGGATTACCTCTTTACCGACAGAACCATCGCCCACGAGTGACGCACCTGCGCGTCACGAGTGACGCACCTGCGCCGCAGACGTCGCGCCGAACTCCCTGGCAGCACATCAGGACGCAACCATGAACATCGATCCGAAATGGCTGGAACCTACCTGGTTCATCGACAGCGACAGCGAGCCCGTCGCCCGGTTCACCGACGCCGCGGTCGGCGACGTCACGGATCCGGTGGAGATAGCCCGCAGGCTGTTCTACGCGGTGCGCGACGGCATCCGCTACGACCCGTACGCGACCACTTCGGAATCGGCGGACTACCGGGCGAGCAGCATCGCTCAATCCGAAAGCAACTGGTGCATCCCCAAGTCGGTGCTGCTGGTGGCGGCAGCGCGCCGCAAAGGCATTCCGGCGAGGCTCGGCTTCGCCGACGTGCGCAACCACCTGACGAGCGAAAAGCTCACCGAAACCATGGCCACCGACGTGTTTGCCTGGCATGGTTACGCAGAGATGCTGCTCAACGGCCAGTGGCGCAAGCTCAGTACGGCGTTCAACATCGAGCTGTGCGAGAGGTTCGGTGTCAAGGCGCTCGAGTTCGATCCGGCGCAAGACACCTTGATGCACCCGTTCGACCAGCACGGGCGCAAGCACATGGAATACATCAGGCAGCGCGGCTCCTACGACGACCTGCCCCTCGAGGAGATCCTCGACACCTTCATCGGCCTGTACCCTGGCTGGGAGCGCGATGAGGCGGGAAACGTCCGGCGCGCAAGCAGTTCCGCCGGCGAGGGGGACACAGCCTTCGACACCGATCAACCTGAAACAGGAGCACAGCCGCAATGATGAGACCGGTACGCGCTAGCGCCCTCATGGCGCTGTTGCTGGCCTTCAGCCTGGCCGGCTGCACCGCCTCCAACCGCCCTGCAACGCCGGATGGCAAGCTGTTTCTGACCATCGATCTGCAGGTCCAGCCCCACAGCATGGACGAATTTCTGGCGGTGATGATTCCCGCTGCCCGCGACACCCGGGCGTGGGACGGCTGCCTGCTGTTCGACATCTACGTCGATCAGAACATGCCCGGGCATGTGGTGTTCTACGAGATCTGGGACTCCAAAGCTCAGCAGCAGGCCTACCTCGCGTGGCGCCAGCAGACCAACTTCAATGCCCAGATCGCGCCGTTCATGGCCGAAGGCGGCGGCGGGCTCACCTACTTCGACAAGGTGGATGGTTGAGCACCGGCTGACAGCCGCGGGCACCCGCAGTCAGGCCCTAGTCGGGCAGACCGAGCACCCGCTTGGCGATGATGTTGAGCTGCACCTCGTTGGTGCCGCCGTAGATGGTTACCGCACGATCCCGCAGCCAGCCGCGCGTGGACTCCAGTTCTTCGTGGCTGAATTCGCCTCCGTCCCAACCCAGCCCGTTGGTGCCGCGCAGCATGGCTTTGAGTTCGGAGCCATCCTTCGCGAGGGTCGACCCTACGTATTTGAAGATCGACGTTGCCGCGCCGGGCGCGCCGCTGGACTTACTCTCTTCGGCGACGCGGCGGGCGGTTAGCTGCAGAGACTTCTCCTGCATCACCTGGCGGGTGATGCGGTCGCGCATCAACGGGTCGGCTACCCGGCCCTGGTTGGCTCCCTCGTAATCCATGGCGATCTGCGCGTAAGGGTTCAGGCGCGGCTTGCCGCGCACCGGCGCGCTGTCGCCGGGACCGGAGCGCTCGTATTGCAGCAGCCGCTTGGCCACCGTCCAACCCTTGTTCAACTCACCGACGAGGTCTTCCTTTCTGGCGATGGCGTTGTCGAAAAACGTTTCGCAGAACGGCGACGAGCCGGAAATCAGCCGGATGGGCTTGATGGTCACGCCCGGCTGCTTCATTTCCAGCAGCACGAAGCTGATGCCTTCGTGCTTGGGCGCCTCCGGATCGGTTCTGACCAGGCAGAACATCCAGTCGGCGTGGCTGGCGCCCGAGGTCCAGACCTTCTGACCGTTGATGACGAAGTGATCGCCGTCGAGAATGGCGCGGGTTCTCAGGCTGGCCAGATCCGAACCGGATCCGGGCTCGCTGTAGCCCTGACACCAGCGCACTTCGCCGCTGACGATACGGGGCAGATGGCGCTGCCTTTGTTCCTCGTTGCCAAACTCGAGCAAGGTCGGGCCGATCATCGACAGGCCCATGCCGGTGGCCGGCGGCAACGCGCGGATGGCGGCCATTTCCTGATTCAGCACACGAACCTCATCGCGGCTCAAGCCACCGCCACCGTACTCCTCCGGCCACCCCGGCGCCGTCCAGCCACGTGCGGCCGCGCGCTCCAGCCACAGCCGGGCATCGTCGGTGTTGTAGACGTCGTACGCGTCTTCGAAGTGCACCGTACGGCCACGCATGCTGGCGGGGCAGTTGGCCTCGAGCCACTCACGCGCTTCTTGCCGAAAGGAATCCAGATTCATTGTTGCGCCTCCTGTTCGGGTGAATTATGGCCTGACTCGGCCCCACTTGCAGCATGCGCCATGGCCGACCCCACGACCGTCACTGCCGGGTTCTCGGCCGTCAAGGCGACCGCGAGATAGCGATCCATCTGCCGCCGGCGATCAGCATCATGCGCGAACACTTTCTCCAAAAAGGCGTACAGCGCCAGTCGCGTCAGCATCTGCTGATCCGCAGGGCGCATGGCGCGATCGAAGGTTTCCATCGTGCACGGCGGCACCCCGGACGTGGATATTCCGACCCCGGCGTCCGGGGCCAGAATCGGCTCCGCGTCGCCGCCTTCGCGGTCGAGGCCGCGCAGCAACAACGGGCAAACGATCTTGTCGGGATGCCGGGACCAGCGGAAGAAGACGCTGGACATCCCCGCAAACCCCACGTGGCTGCCCTTGTCCAACGTCACCAACAGGCTGCTGCCCGCCTTCGACACAATCGGAGCGGCGTTGGCCTGGTAGGGAATGATCGCATCGGCGCTGCCGGCAATCATCATGAAGGGGATGTCTGTCGTCTGAAAGAAGCCGGGGGCGAGGAAGGCGCTCGGCCCGGCGATGGAGACGGCTGCCCCGAGCCGCGGATCGCGCACATCCCGATGAAAGGCCGCGAGCTGTGTGGTCAAGCCGCCCAGCGACAAACCCACGGCGGCAATCCGCAAAGGATCAAGCAATCCGTGCAGATCATCGAGTGCATCAGCATTGCGGGCCAGCATCGCATCGATCACGAAAGAAACGTCACCGGGCTGATTGATGACATCGCTGACCGTCGGGCCACCGGGGGCACCGCCATGGCTGAGGGGATAGTCGACCGCCACCACGACGTAGCCCTTGGGGACGAGAAAATCCACCAGGTACTCCGGTTCGGCCACAGACGACATGAAGCCGTGGCTGTAGACGATCAGCGGGAATGGCCTGTGACCCTGCGTTGCCGGATACCAGACAACGCCATTGAGCGCTCGGTGCGTGCTTCCCTCGAAATCACCATTGGGCTTCGTCGGGCGTGACGTGTCGACCAATGCAATCGGCTGACTCGACACACCCAGCGTGCCGGGCCGATACAGGGCGGCGCTTTGCTCTCCTTCCGGGGTCGGCAGCCGTGGATTGAGCACATACACAGCGGCCAACACCAACGCGGCGATCACGCCCAGCACGATTTTGACGAGCAGGCTCATGAGGCGCTGGCCTGATCAGCTCGTCGCGACGTCGAGACAGATCTTTCCGAAGTGCCGCTGTGACGCCTGATGCCCGAACGCATCGGCAATGCCCTCGAGCGGATAGTGCGAGTCGATCACCGGCTCGATGCCGTTCACCTCGATGGCGCGGATCATGTCGACCTGCTGGGCCCGGCTGCCTACCGTGATGCCTTTCAGCGTCGCATTTTTGCCGAACAGTGCCGCCGTCGGCACCTCACCGGCAAAACCTGCCAGCACGCCGATGAGCGAGATGTGGCCGCCGACGCGCACCGCCTTGATGGACTGCGGGAGGGTGCCGGCCCCGCCGATCTCGACGACCAGATCCACGCCCCGGCCATCGGTGAATTGCAACGCGCGCCCGGCCCAATCCGGCGTCTGTTTGTAGTTGATCAGCTCGTCCGCGCCCATCGCCTTCAGCTGCTCGAGTTTGGCGTCGGAGGACGAGGTCGAGATCACCCGACAACCGGCGGCCTTGGCGAACTGCAAGGCGAAGATGGACACACCGCCAGTGCCCTGGGTGAGCACCACATCCCCCGGCTGGATGCCCGCCTCCACCATCAGGCCGCGCCATGCCGTCAGCGCGGCGCAGGTCAAAGTCGCCGACTGGGCGGCGCTGTAGCCGCGAGGCGCGCGGGTGAATGCCGAGGCCGGCATCGTCACCGTCTCGGCGGCAAAGCCGTCGGCATGATCGCCCGGCACGCCGACCAGCTTGCCGACCTCGGGCTCACCGTCCTGCCAGTTCGGGAAGAAACAGCTCACCACCGCATCGCCCACCGCGAAGTCGCTGACCCCCTCGCCGACGGCGGTCACCGTACCCGCGCCGTCCGACATGGGAATGCGGCCGTCGGCCACCTTCAGCATGCCCGCGACCACCGCGTAGTCGTGGTAGTTCAGCGAGCTGGCCTCGACCCGCACCTGAATCTCGCCGGAAGTCGGCGGGCGGCTGTTCAGCTCCACCAGGTTCAACTTGTCCAGACCACCCGGCTTGGCGAGTTGGATTGCACGCATGGATAACACTCCTAGTAAGGATTGAATGATGAGGTTCGCAGGCGATACGCAACTGCAGCGAGCGAGGCGCTGGCCATCGGCATTGACGGCGGGTTCACGCGCTGGATGTTGAACTACCAGAAAGCAAAGCAGAGCCAGAGTCTATGCCATTTTTCAGACGCGACCCAACGAAAAAGCTCAAGAAGGCTTACCAGCAGAAACTGGAGTCGGCGATGCACGCGATGCGCCGAGGGGATGTACGGGAAAACGCGAAGCTCGTCGAGGAAGCCGAGAAGATCCGGGTGGAAATGGAGGCCTTGAAGTAAACGGCGGTGCAATCCGCACCGCCGTTCATCTTCATCAGACGCTTCAGCGCACTTTTTCGCCGCCGGCTCAGAGCGCCTCGAAGCGATCGAGGGTCATCACCTTGGCCCAGGCATCGACAAAGTCACGCACGAACTTCTCGCGAGCGTCGTCAGCCGCATAGGCCTCTGCAACGGCGCGGAGCTCGCCGTTCGACCCGAAGATCAGATCGACGGGGGTAGCCGTCCATTTGATCTCTCCCGAGCTTCGGTCACGGCCTTCGTAGATTCCCTCGGCCACCGACGAGATCGACCATTGGGTCGACATATCGAGCAGGTTGACGAAGAAATCGTTGCTCAGCGTGCCCGGGCGATCGGTGAACACGCCGTGATCGGAGGCTCCGGCATTGGCGTTGAGAGCGCGCATGCCGCCGACCAGCACGGTCATTTCAGGAACGGTCAGGCCCAACAGGCTCGCCCGATCGATCAGCATCACGGCAGGTGAGATTCTGTTGCCATTGGCAAAGTAGTTGCGGAATCCGTCAGCCTTCGGTTCGAGCACGACAAAAGACTCCACCTCGGTCATCTCTTGCGATGCATCCATGCGCCCGGGAGTGAAGGGCACCCGAGCATCGTAGCCGGCATCTCTGGCCGCCTGCTCAATGGCCGCCGCACCGCCGAGAACGATCAGGTCTGCAAGCGAAACCCTTTTGTTCCCGCGCCGTTGCGCGCCATTGAAGTCGCTCTGTATCGTTTCCAGGCGACTCAGCACCTTCGCCAACTCATCCGGATCGTTTACCGCCCAATCCTTCTGTGGCTCGAGGCGAACGCGGGCACCGTTTGCCCCACCACGCATGTCGGAACGGCGAAAGGTGGACGCCGATGCCCAGGCAGCCCTGACCAGTTCGGAAACGGTCAGGTCCGAAGCCAGAATCTCTGATTTCAGCTTCGCGATATCCCTCGCGTTGATCAGGTCGTGATCGACCGCAGGGATGGGATCCTGCCAAAGCAGATCTTCTGCGGGAACTTCCGCACCTACATAGCGTGCCCGCGGCCCCATGTCGCGATGGGTCAGCTTGAACCACGCCTTCGCGAAAGCGCGCTGAAACTCCTCAGGGTTTTCCTGGAACCGCTTGGCGATTTCCCGATAGCTCGGGTCGAATTTCAACGAAAGGTCGGTGGTGAACATGATGGGCGCGTGTCGCTTGCTCGGATCGTGAGCATCCGGCACCAGGTTGGCCGCCTGACCATCCGCCGGGACCCACTGAACGGCGCCTGCGGGGCTTTTCGTCTGCACCCACTCGAACGCGAACAGGTTGTCCAGAAATTGCGTGGTCCAGGCAATCGGGTTGGCGGACCACGCACCTTCCAGGCCGCTGGTAATCGCGTCAGCCCCAACGCCGGTGCCGCACTTACTTTCCCAGCCGAAACCTTGCTGCTCGAGGCCCGCGGCCGCAGGCTCCGGACCGAGGCACTCGGAGGGGTCGTGGGCGCCATGAGCCTTACCGAACGTGTGCCCGCCGGCGATCAGCGCTACGGTTTCTTCGTCGTTCATCGCCATGCGAGCGAAGGTATCGCGAATGTCGCGAGCGGCCGCAATGGGATCTGGATTGCCGTTCGGCCCCTCGGGATTGACGTAGATCAGCCCCATCTGCACAGCGGCCAGCGGGTTCTCCAATTCTCTGTCGCCACTGTAGCGCTCATCGGCGAGAAACGCGTTCTCTGCGCCCCAATAAACCAGGTCGGGCTCCCAGTCATCCAAACGCCCGCCTGCAAACCCATAGGTCTCGAAGCCCATGGACTCCAGCGCCACATTCCCGGTCAGAACCATCAGATCGGCCCAGGAGAGGCTGCTGCCATACTTCTGCTTGATCGGCCATACCAACCGCCGAGCCTTGTCGAGGCTGACGTTGTCGGGCCAACTGTTCAGCGGCTCGAACCGCTGCTGGCCACCGCCAGCGCCGCCGCGTCCGTCGGCAATTCGATAGGTGCCAGCGCTATGCCAGGCCATGCGAATGAACAGCGGGCCGTAATGGCCATAGTCGGCCGGCCACCAATCCTGAGACGTGGTCATGACCTCCTCGATGTCTTTCTTCACCGCATCGAGGTCGAGGGTTGCAAACGCCGCCGCGTAGTCGAAATCCTTGCCCATCGGGTTAGACTCGGCAGCGTGCTGACGAAGGGGCCTGAGATCGAGCATTTCAGGCCACCAGTACTGACTCGACATCACACCACTCTGGGCAGTCGCGATGCTCGAAGCCAGCAGCGAAGATGTCGCCACCACCCAGCCGCTTAGTAACAACAGCGTCGCTCTGGTCATCCTACTCTTCATCGGTTTCTCCTTCAGCTGAGACGACTCTCAGGAATGATTGATTAGAACCGATATGACTCGGCAATATGATTGAAAATTCCGATCGCTGCGATTTGCCCCGCCAATCGACCATCAGGCGCCCACTCGGCTCGCCGCGCTCGCCGCGTCCAGATCCTGCCGAATCGTCCGGGCAGCCAGCAGGAAGTGCGCGCCGGCCCAGAAGTAAACGGCTGTGCTGATCAGAATCGAATAGCGCAACGATTCGCCGCCGAAGACGCCGATCAGCAGATCGCTGACCACCCCCACGATCAGCGGCCCCAAGCCGAGGCCGATGATATTGAGGATGAACAGCAGCACGGCCGACGCCAACGCGCGCATGCGCATGGGCGCAAGATTCTGAATCGTACCGAACACCGGCCCGAGCCAGAGCGAGTTGAGCAGGTACGGTGTGATCAGAACGACGATCGCCACGTAAGGCTGGTCGAGCAGCAGGCCGACCACGAAGAACGGAAAGGCCACCAGCACGCCGGCGGCGGGAAGCCAGGCGTACACGCGCCGGTCACGACCCGCGAATCGATCGGCGATGGCGCCGCCGATCAGCGTGCCGACCGCGCTGGCCACGCCGAGCACCAGCCCGAAATAGGTCGCCGTCTCGCCGACGCCAAGGCCATGGAGACGGATGAACATGGCAGGCAACCACTGGCCTAGGCCATAGCCGACGAACGCGGTCAGCCCACCGCCCATGGCCAGATGCACCATGGTGCGGTTGCTCAGCAGCGTGCGTATGGTGGCGCCGAGCGGCGGCTGCTCGCCGGCCACCGGGGCCGCTGCGTCCGACATGCCGCGAATCGGCTCGCGTATGGAGAGCTTGAATGCGATCGCCAGCAGGACGCCGGGCACGCCGACCACGAAGAACGCGGTCCGCCAGCCGTAGAACTCGGCCACCCAACCGCCGGCAAGCAGCCCGAGGATGCTGCCAATGGGAATGCCGAGCGCATAGATCGACAACGCCGACGCGCGCTGCTCGGGCGGAAAGTAATCGGCAATCAACGAATGCGCCGGGGGCGAGCACC
>JBLRXD010000018.1:0-26407 GCA_047920935.1 Pseudomonadales bacterium
GCGAAATCGTCGGCTGGGCGATGTTCGACTTCGCCAACCAGGCCTACACGCTGCTCATCATCACCGTAGTGTTCGGTGACTTATTCACCCGGGTGGTGGTGGGGCCGGGTGACGACGGCGATTACCGGCTCGGCAATTTCCTCTGGAGCCTGGCGTTGTCCACCAGCTACCTGCTGGTCGTGGTGTGCGCGCCGGTGGCCGGGGCGATCATGGATTACCGGGCCAGCAAGAAACGCTTTCTGTTCGCCAGCTATCTGCTGACGGTGGTGGCTACCGCCACCCTGTACTTCATCGCCCCCGGCTACGCGTTGCTCGGCGTGGTGTTGATCATCGTCTCCAACTTTGCCTACTCCATCGGCGAGGCCTTCATCGCCAGTTTCCTGCCCGACCTCGGCCCGCCGGAGGACATGGGCAAGATCTCCGGGTTCGGCTGGTCGCTGGGCTACATCGGCGGCATGGTGTCGGCGGTGTTCGTGCTGCTGGTGCTGGGCGAGGTGAGCCTCGAAAACTTCCCGCGGATTCGCTGGGTGGGGCCGTGGGCGGCGGCATTCTTTCTGGTGGCTGCCATTCCCACGTTCCTGTGGGTGAGGGAACGCGGGCGTCCGAAGCCGCTGCCGCCGGGGATGGGCTATGTGGCCATCGGCGTTAGACGCGTTCGGGACACGGTGCGCAGCCTCGATCAATTTCACGACCTGGCGGTGCTGCTGGTATCGGTATTCTTCGCCATGAGCGGGATTTACATCATCATCGCCTACGCCTTCATCTACGGCGCCCAGGTCATCGGCTGGGATCAGAACGTCCGCACCTTCATGTTCGTGATCGTGCAGATCACCGCCGCCGTGGGTGCGTTCGGCTTCGGCTTCATCCAGGATCGGCTCGGTGCGCAGCACACCTACCGCATCACCCTGGTGATGTGGATGGTCGCCATCGCCCTCATTTATCTGACCCCGGCGCTCACCGGCTGGCTGCAGCCCTGGTTCGGCCAGGCGCTGCAGGCCCAGCACGTGTTTCTCGTGGTCGGCAGCGTCGCGGGGCTGTCGCTGGGCTCCTGTCAGTCGGCGACCCGCACCCTGGTGGCGCTGTTTTCGCCGCTGCCGCGCGCGGCCGAATTCTTCGGCTTCTGGGGGCTGTCGTTGAAGCTGGCGGGGCTGTTCGGGCTGATGTCCATCGGCCTGCTGCAGGCGCTGCTGGGGCTGCACCAGGCGGTGTTGTTCTGCATCCTGCTGTTCGCCCTGGCGCTGGTGATCAGCTATCGCTTCGATGAGCCGCGCGGGCGCCAGGTGGCGGAGCGCGCGGCGGAGTGAAGGTGCCGACGCAACTGCTGGTGGTAGTGCTCGCCTGGCTGCCCAGCCTGCACGAGGCTGTGTCAGGAGAATCTCCGGCAGGCGCGCCGGCCAAGGCGTCCGAGAGGGTCAGGAACTCCGCCGCTGCGGCAACGGCAGTTCCAACCCCTGACTGCGCAGGTAGTCGTCGTAGTTGCCCTTGAAGTCGATGATGCCGTCCGGCGTCATCTCGATGATGCGGGTGGCCAGCGACGAGACAAACTCGCGATCGTGACTGACGAAAATCAACGTGCCGGGGTAGTTCTCGAGCGCGAGGTTGAGCGCCTCGATGGACTCCATGTCCAGGTGGTTGGTAGGCTCGTCGAGCAGCATCACGTTAGGTTTGGTCAGCATCAGCTTGCCGAACAGCAGCCGGCCTTCCTCGCCGCCGGATACGACGTTTACCGACTTGTTGCTGTCGTCTTTCGAGAACAGCAGCCGCCCGAGGGTGGCTCGCAGGGCCTGCTCGTCGTCCTTGGGCTGCTTCCACTGGGACATCCATTCGAACAGGGTGAGGTCTTCGGGGAAGTCGTCGGCGCGATCCTGGGCGATGTAACCGATGTCCACGTTGGCCGCCCACTTGACGGCGCCCCGCATCGGCGCCAGCTGGCCCATCAGGCAGCGCAGCAGGGTGGTCTTGCCGATGCCGTTGGGGCCGATGACGGCGATGCGCTCGCCGGCTTCCACCATCAGGTCCAGACGGCTGAACAGCGGCTGGTCATCCTCGAAGCCGTGGCTGAGCCCGTCGAGCTCCACCGCCAGGCGGTGCAGCTTTTTGGCCTGGTCGAAACGAATGAAGGGGCTGATGCGGCTCGACGGCTTCACTTCCTCCAGCTCGATCTTCTCGATCTGACGGGCCCGTGAGGTGGCCTGGCGGGCCTTGGAAGCGTTGGCGGAGAAGCGGCTGACGAAGCTCTGCAGTTCGGCGATCTGCTCTTTCTTTTTGGCGTTGTTGGAAAGCATGCGTTCGCGCACGGCGGTAGCCGCCCGCATGTACTGATCGTAGTTTCCGGGGTAGACCCGCAGCTCGCCGTAATCCAGGTCCGCCATGTGGGTGCAGACGCTGTTGAGGAAGTGGCGGTCGTGAGAAATGATCACCATGGTGCTGTTGCGTTCGTTGAGCACCCCTTCCAGCCAGCGAATCGCGTTGATGTCGAGGTTGTTGGTGGGCTCGTCGAGCAGCAGCACGTCCGGATCGCCGTACAGCGCCTGGGCCAGCAGCACGCGCAGCTTCCAGCCGGGAGCGATCTCGCTCATCGGCCCTTCGTGCTGCTCCAGCGGAATGCCGACCCCGAGCAACAGCTCGCCGGCGCGGGCTTCGGCCGTGTAGCCGTCCAGCTCGGCGAACTCCACTTCCAGGTCGGCAACCCGCATGCCGTCGTCGTCGCTCATCTCGGGCAGCGCGTAGATGCGGTCGCGCTCCTGCTTCACCTTCCACAGCTCGCCATGGCCCATGATCACCGTGTCGAGCACGCGGTGCTGCTCGTAGGCGAACTGATCCTGGCGCAGGGTCCCCAGGCGCAAGCCCGGCTCCAGCGACACGTTGCCGGCGCTGGGCGTGAGCTCACCGCCGAGGATCTTCATGAAGGTGGATTTTCCCGAGCCGTTGGCGCCGATCAGGCCGTAGCGGTTGCCGCCGCCGAATTTGACGGAGACGTTCTCGAACAACGGCTTGGAGCCGAACTGCATGGTGATGTTGGCGCTGGCGAGCAAGGGATTCATCCATAGACGGGTGATGGGGATGCTGCGCGGCCTGCGGCTGCCGGCGCCGGGTCGACGGGCTGGCAGGGACGGTCGCGAGCGGGCGCGCTTTATACCATTTCTGGCCCGTTACTGCGAATCTCCCGCCGGCTCAATCGAGCGGCGGCAGATCCGGGTACTGGGGTTCGGCGCCGCTCGCCTTGGCCGCGAAGTAACGGCTCATGTCTTCGCTTTGACTCACCGCGCCCATCCACACCTGCTGATAGCCGAGGGTGTCGGCGACGCTGTGATCGCGCCCGTAGTTCAGCAGATGCTTGGTGCTGGTGATCGCCAGCGGCGACTTGGTGGCGATCTGCCCGGCAATGGCCATGACGTGGTCGAGCATCTCGGTCTGCGTGTCGAATACCTGGTTCACCAGGCCGCGCTCGAAGGCTTCCCTCGCCGGCAGCCGCCGGCCGGTGTAGGCGAGCTCACGCATCAGGCCGTCCGGGATCAGCTTCGGCAGCCGTTGCAGGGTACCCACATCGGCGGCGAGGCCGATGTTGATTTCCTGGATGCAGAAGAACGCCTCTGCCGTGCAGTAGCGGGCATCGCAGGCGGCGATGAGATCCACGCCGCCGCCGACGCAGCCGCCCTGAGTGGCCGCCAGCACCGGCATGCGCAAGGTCTCCAGCCGGGTGAATACCCCCTGCAGGCGCGCCAGATTGCGGCGGGCGATCTCGCCCGCGCGGCCGCGATCCCAGGATTGCTCCCGGGAGCCGGTGAAGGCGGAGACGTCCATGCCGGCACTGAAGTGCTTGCCCGTGGACGAGATCACCAGGGCGCGGACGTCGCCGCGGCGGTCGACTTCCTCCAGGGCCGCGGGAAACTCTTCCCAGAACGCGGGCGGCATGCGGTTGTACTCGTCACCGCGGCTGAGCTGCAGGTGAGCGATTTTCGAATCGACGGTGAGGTTGAGGCGGGTGTAGGTCATGGTGTTCATCCGGTAAACATGCCCCCGTTGGGGTAGAGAGTGTGGCCGGTGGTGTACGACGACTCGTCGCAAGCGAGGTAC
Organism: Pseudomonadales bacterium; assembly: GCA_047920935.1. GTDB lineage: Bacteria > Pseudomonadota > Gammaproteobacteria > Pseudomonadales > Azotimanducaceae > UBA7803. The sequence goes on from JBLRXD010000018.1 coordinate 4,078, forward strand.
AAGGCGGTATTGGCCATTTCCAGCGGCGTTCCCAGCCGTCCCATGGGCGTCATGGCGAGCATCATCGCCCGGCCTTCGGGGTTGTCCTGCATGGCTTGGGTCATCGGGGTTTCGATGAAGCCCGGGCCGATGGCGTTGACGCGAATGTTGTGGGGAATCAGCTCCATGGCGAGCACGTGGGTGAGCATGGCGACGCCGGCCTTCGACACGCAGTAGTCGGCGGCCCCCGGCAGGGCGATGCGGGCTGCGGTGGAAGCCACATTGACGATGGTGCCGGCGATGCCGAGGTCGATCATGCGCCGCGCCACGACGCGATCGGTGAGCATCACGCCGGTCAGATTCACCTCCAGCACCCGGCGCCAGTCGGCCACCGCCAGATTGATCAGCTGTCGTGACTCGGCGGGGCCGTCCTGGACCTGGGGCGCGCCACTGACGTAGGCGGCATTGGCGATGCCAGCGGCGGCCAGCACGGTGTCGATGCGGCCGAACTCCCGCACGGCGCGTTCCGCCATCTCCTCGATGCTCGCTTCCTCGGCCACGTCGACCTCGACGAACATCACCCGGCTGTTGGCGCTGGCGCGGATCTCTTCCGCCGCCTCGGCGCCGCGGCGGGCGTCGCGGTCGGCAATGACGATGTCGGCGCCTTCCTCGGCGTAGCGCCGGGCGCAGGCGCGGCCGATGCCGCTGGCGCCGCCGGTGATGAGGGCGACCTTGCCGCTCAAGCGGCCTGCATTGGATTCACTCACGATGGAAACCTCCCCTGGTTCCTGGTTGTTGGATGGCCCGCTAAAGAATGTAGCCGTCGCCTGATGCCCGCACGGTGATGTCACTGACGGACACGCCCCAGGGCTGATTGATGGCATGAATCACCTGGTCGGCGAGAAATTCCGGTTCCAGGGCCACGTAGCTGATGCTGTCCGGGTCGCTGTCGGCGGCGGGTAGCTGACCGGCCGCCAGGGCCTGCATCTTCTCCCCGTAGCTCACCGCATTGTGCCCGAGGATGCCGACCACGGCAGCCGGGTTGATGATGCCGGCGGCCAGGTTGGTGGCCGGAACCCCCGTGGGCTTGACGACGGTGACCTTGATCCGCCCCTGGGATTCCATTCGCAGCGACTCCGACAGCATGTTCACCGCAGCCTTGGAGGCGCCGTAGACGCCGGCGCCCACCACCGGATAGTTGCCGTAGATGGACGACAGGTTGACGATGTGGCCACGGCCCTGGGCGATCATCTGGTCGTGCACGGCCAGAATGCCGTAGAGCACGCCCTTGATGTTGACGTCCAGGCAGCGCTCCCACGCGGCGGTGGCCTGGTGGTGGTCGGCGAAGAACGCCAGGGGCATGGTGCCGGCATTGTTGATCATGACGTCGATTCGGCCGAAGCGCTGCACGGCGGCAGCCGCCAGCGCCTGCATGTCTGCCAGCCGGGTCACGTCGGCGACCTGGCTGACCGCCGAGCCGCCAGCCGCTTCGATGGCCGCGCCGGTGCCGCTGAGCCCTGACTCGCTGATGTCGGCGCAGACCAGGTGAGCGCCCAATGCGGCAGCTTTTTCGCTCACCAGCCTGCCGAAACCGCTGCCGGCGCCGGTGACGATGACGACCTTATCCGTCATGTGGTTGCTCATGTGGCGTTGCCTCCTTCGGTTCGCATCGCTCAGATGTTGCGGCCGGCGTTTTCCCAGTAGGGCGCGCGCAGCTTGCGCTTGAAGATCTTGCCGGAATCCTCCCGGGGCAGATCGGCGACGAACTCCCATACCCTGGGCATCTTGTAACCAGCCACCTGCTCGCGCAGCCAGTTGCGTACCTCGGCTTCGGTGAGGCTCGCGCCTGGCTGGGGCTGGACGTAGGCACAGATGGCTTCGCCGAATTCTTCATCCGGAATGCCGAACACGGCGCAGTCGGCGATATCCGGCATCTTGTGCAGTTCGGCCTCGATCTCCGCCGGATAGACGTTCACCCCGCCGGAGATGATCATGTCGTTGGCGCGATCGCACAGGTACAGAAAGCCGTCCTCGTCGAAGTAGCCGACGTCCCCGGGGGTGACCAGGCCCTGCTTCTCCATGCTGCGGCGCTTGGCATCATCGTTCTGATACGTGAAGTCCACCGAGCCCTGCATGCGGCCGATCACCTCACCGATCTCCCGGGGTGGTAGCGGGTTGCCGTCGGCATCGATGACCTTCACCACCGCGCCGGGCATGGGCCGGCCCACGGTGCCGGGATGGGCGAGCCACTCCTCGGCGGTGCAGAAGGTGACGTTGCCCATCTCGGTGGAGCCGTAGTACTCGTTGATGACCGGGCCCCACCACTCGATCATGGCGCGCTTGATCGGCGGCGACACCGGCGCCGCGGCGTGGGCGACGAACTGCAGCGACGACAGGTCGTATCTGGCCCGCACCGCATCGGGCAGCTTCAGCAGCCGATTGAACATGATCGGCACCATGTTCAGGTGGGTGATGCGGCGCAGCTCGATCTGGCGCAGCAGTTCTTCCGGGTCGAAGCGTGGCAGCAGCACGATGCTGGCGCCGTGGCGGAAGCAGAAGCTGGCGTGGGCGTTGGGCGCCGAATGGTAGATGGGGCCCACCACGGCCGTGGTGATCTCGTGGCCGCGCTGCAGAAAATCGCTGAAGCCATAGCTCTGAGCCAGCATCCGGGCGGACACGGCGGCCTGCTCCGCTGTGGCCGTCGGCCGGCGGACGCCCTTCGGCCGACCGGTCGTTCCCGAGGTGTAGATGATGGTGCTCGGCATGGGCGCGGGCGGCCGCTCACGGTCGGCAAAGCCTTCCCGCCACGGCTCCCAGTTGGCCGCATCCGCGGGTATCCGGCATTGCTGGTCGCCGAGGCCGTACGCGCGTTGAATCTCGCTGGGCACCGGCACCACCAGCACGCGAACGCCGCAGGGGATCGCCTCACGAATGGGCGCCAGCAGGTCGGCGTGGATGACCAGCACCTTGACGCCGGAGTCCTCCAGCAGGTAGGCCGCCTCGGCTGGCGTGTAGTGCCAGTTCACGGGCACCGGGTAGGCGCCCAGAGTGCTGGCCCCGAGGCTCGCCTCGAAGAACGGATAATCGTTGCGCAGGTAAATGGCGACACCATCGCCCGGCCCCACCCCCAGCGACTCGAACCCCGCCGCGGCCTGCCGCACACGCCGCTGAATCTCGGCGGCATCCACCGCGCGCTCGCCACTCCAGACCGTGCCCATGCTCCCCTCCCGAGGTTGCCAACCGGTTCGATTGTACGCAGCTGGCGGTGACGATACGACGATAGCTGGTACAGCATCGGCGGCACGCAACTTGCTCCAGCCTCCGGTCAGGCAAGCTGGAGATCGCCCTCATGAGCAAGCACGCGGAGCATCTGGATCAGGCGTTCGTCGCACGTCAGCGCGAGCGTCTCGAGACGCTGCGCGCGCAGATCATCGAGGTCTCGGAGGATGCGAACCGCGAGACCCGACAGCTCCAGGACGACAATCGAGCGGTGCCGGGCGACATCGCCGACGACGCCATCAACCTTACCCAACAGGAAATCGACGCCAGCCTGCAGGTGCAGGAAAGCGCCCGTCTGGAGGAGGTGGAGCGGGCGTTGGAGAAGATCGACGAGGGCAGCTACGGGTTGTCGGAGATCAGCGGCGATGTCATTCCCCGCGAGCGCCTCGAGGCCAAGCCGGAGGCGCTGCACACGGTGGAGGAAGAAGAGCTGCGCGAGCAGATCCAGGGGCAGCGACGCTAGCCCATCCCGCCCACGCCGCTGATGGGTGTCGTCAGCCCTGGTAGCGGCGGATGATCTGCTTGCCGAGCGCCATCATGTGCACCTGATCCGGCCCGTCTGCCTGACGGCACCAGCGCGCGTAGTTGAACGCTTCGGCCATGGGGTAGTCGGCGGTGAGCCCCGCTGCGCCGTGAATCTGCATGCAGCGATCGATCACCGTCTGCGCCATCAGCGGCACGCTGATCTTTGCCGCGGCGATCAGGTCGCGGGCGTCCTTGGCGCCGACCTCGTCGATACGGGCCGCGGTTTTCAGCGTCAGCAAGCGCGCCTGCTCGATCTCGGTGAACGATCTGGCGATGTCCTCCAGCACCGATTGATGCTCGGCCAGCTTGCGGCCGAAGGTTTCCCGCTGCTGGGCGCGCCGGCAGGCGTACTCCAGCGCGCGCTGGGCGCTGCCGATCAGCCGCATGCAGTGGTGGATGCGCCCCGGCCCGAGGCGGCCCTGAGCGATCTCGAAGCCCCGGCCTTCACCGAGGAGGATGTTCTCCGCCGGCACCCGCACGTTCTCGAAGCGCAGCTCGGCGTGGCCGAGCGGCGCGTCGTCATAGCCGAGGGTGGTGAGGGGGCGTACCACGGTGACGCCCGCAGTGTCTTTGGGCACCAGGATCTGGCTCTGTCGCAGGTGCCGGTTGGGGTTGTCCGGGTCGGATTGCCCCATGACGATGAAGATTTTGGTGCGTTCGTAGGGGGCGTTGGTGACGAACCACTTACGGCCGTTGATGACGTAGTCGTCGCCGTCGCGGACGATGGAGGTGCGGATGTTGGTGGCGTCGCTGGAGGCCACGTCCGGCTCCGTCATGGCGTAGGATGAACGGATCTCCCCCTGCAGCAGCGGCTCGAGCCAGCGTTCACGTTGCGCCTCGGTTGCGTACTTGAGAAACACCTCCATGTTGCCGGTATCGGGGGCGTTGCAGTTGAACACCTCCGGGCTCCACAGCACCCGACCCATGGTCTCCGCCAGCGGGCAGTATTCCAGGTTGGTCAGGCCGCCGTGGTCTGCAGGCATCCACAAATTCCACAGCCCGGCTGTGCGCGCCAGGGCCTTCAGTTCCTCCATCAGAGGCACCGTGGAGAAGCGGTCGGCGAGGGCGTTCAACTGCGCGTGGTAGCGCTGCTCGTTCGGGTAGATGTGCGCGTCCATGAACGCGTCGAGCTGATCTTTGAGCTGTTCGGTAGGGGGCAAACGGGTGTTGGTCGAGGTCATAACGGTTCCAGGTTGTCAGGGGCTGGTGGGCAGGTGCACGTCGGCGGTGCCGAACACGCGGGTCTCCCCGGCGGCGTTCTTCACCGTGAGGTCGAGTTGCACCAGGCCGGTATCGGCGTCGATGTCGGTGACCACCGCGGCGAGCAGGCACGCCTGCTCCGCGATCAGGGGCGCGCGGAATACGGTGTCGATGCGTTCCACCCGGGCCGCCGCCGACCAGCGGTGAATCATGCTGGTAAGAAAGCCCATGGCCATGATGCCGGGCACCAGCGCGCCCGGCAGGCCTTCCTTGCGTGCCCGGTCGTGGTCCTTGAAGCGGCCGCCGCCGCCCCAGCCCACGGCGTCCGCCACGGCCCCGGTAGCCGCCAGGGAGGTGTCGGGCTCGAACGGCTCGAGCTCCGTGCCGAATTCCACGTCTGCGATCGAAGTTATGCTCATGACTGCGGTTTCTCCCGGATCACCATATGCGAGTCGTTGGTCGCCAGGTGGTCGCCGGCGCCGTTGTAAATTTCCATCCGCGACACCATGAAGATCATGCGGCCGGAGCGGCCGCTCTTGTCGTAGATGTCGTGCAGGTGGGTGCGGCCGGTGAGCGGCTGGCCGGCGGGCACCGGGCGGATGCAGGTGACGGCTTTGCCGCCGTCCATGGGGATGCCGCCCAGGCTGGGAAAATCCATGGGCAGATGCCGGCCCGCCGCGAGGGTGGCGATGAAAGCGGGCGACGCTTGAAATTCGGGGTGAGCGGGGTCGGTGAATTCGGGCAAGCGCTCGCCGCACAGCGTTGCCACGGTGGCCAGCTTGTCGGCGTCGAGGATGAAATCCTTGCGGTCGAATTCCAGATTGAGAAAGCGCGCCTTCAGCGCGTCGATGTCCACCATGGGTCTGCCTCGTAGCCGTGCAAAGCGCGAGATGATACCGCGCCGACGTGCGCAGTGCGCGGGCTGGGCGGGATCAGGCGAACAGGCGCCGCAGGCCGGCGAGGCCGCCGCTGGCGTTGACCACCACAATGAACACTTTGCGCAGCTGGCCTTCGGGGCACTGCAGCGGCTCGACGCCGTGCCAGGAATTGCCCTGCCGCTGGAACAGCAGGGAACGGTTGCCCATGGCGTCGGCTCGCCAACGGTGGGTGAAAGCCTCGAACGGCGGCGCGCTCGCACGGGAGAACCGGCCCTCGTCGTCGAGGATCACGGTTTCGCCGCCCCAGGCTGGATCCCAGTCGGCTGCGGTATGGAAGTAGAAGATGTGCGAGCCGAGCTTGTGGCGGGCGTCGCAGTGCGGCGATACCGAGGCGCCCCGCGGCGTGTAGTGCCAATGATAGTTGAGGCGGAAGCGCCGGGTGTCGAACAGGCGGGCGAGCCAGCCCTGGTAGCCGGGCGCCTCGAGCTCCTCGACCAGCTGGTGCCAGCAATCCGCCACGGGCAAATCGGCAGCGTATTCCAGCGAGTAACGGTCGTGGGGCGTCTGGCCGTGAGCGCGCTTGCGGCCGAAGCTCTTGTTCATGAGCGTCAGCGGTGGCAGGTGGGCGCGGAGCTCGTCGAAGCCGGCAGGGGTCAGCACGTTTTCCGGGTTCAGCCAGGGAAACGGCTGGGCATCCCGAAACTCGCTGGTGCCGATGGCGTCCAGATCGGGCTGGCTCAACATTGGTTGCCGTGTCTGCATCACCCGCTGCTTCCTCCTGATTGCCGTTGCTCCGCCTGCTCGCCGGGCGCTGCGGCGGCGTGGGCGCCCGCCGTCAGCGACAGCTGCAGGCGCCGCGCGACTTCTGCCGCCACCGCCTGCACCTCAGGTGCCAGGCTTCCCGGTGGTGCGTGGGCGTCTGCTGTGGGGGCGTGGCCCGGCAGGCTGGCGGCGCCGCTGCTCACCAGCTGCTGCTGGAGCTGCGCCAGATCCCGGCTCGGCAGAACCCAACGCCATGCTAGCAGCAGGGCGCACAGATACGTCAGCCCCTGTTGCGGGCGGATGCTGCCGCGCCGGTTGATTCTCGGCCGGCTGGCGCGGGCGGTCACCGCCTGGGCCAGTCGTTGCCAACCGCCGTGCTTCTCCGGCAGCGACCAGATCAGTGCCGGCCGGCCGCTGTGCACGGCATCGGCGAGCATGGACTCGCTTTCCCCGGTGACCATGAGCGCATCCGCGTGGGTCAGCGCCAGGCTGTACGGATTCGCCGCGTCGTCCGGCTGCCAGGCGTAGACCAGGCCGGCGGTGCCGATCGCCTGCGCGAGCGCCTCGAGCCGCGCCGCCGTGCGCCGGCTGGTGACCACCAGCAGCGCCGCCTGATTGGCCTGCGCCCAAGCGACGGCCGCTTGCCCCAGGGCGCGGGCTTCGGCGTCGCCGAACCGGTGGGAGCGCGACGCCCCGCCGACCAGCACCGCCACCCGGCGCGGCGCGTCCAGCCAGGCGTGCCAGCGACTGGCAGCGGCGGGCGCGGGCGCCGGCGGTGGGGAGTTCAATGGCAGCAGCGTCTGCAACTGGTTGGGATGGGGCGGCAGATTGAAGTGCCGGCAATTGATCACCAGCCCGCCGTGGTCGGGCGGCCGGCCGGCCTTGCGCCCCATGAGTACCAGTTGCGGGCGTGAACCCTGACATCGGGCGATCCAGCGCGCGTACTGACATGGCAGCCAGCCCGAAGCCACCAGCACCGGCGCTTCCGCCAGCAGGGGCGGCTGCAATGCTGCCGGCAGCGGCCGTCGCAGCAGCCGCCGCAGCAGGTAGCCGGCGTCACCGCCTGCAATCGTGTGCAGTTCCAGCCGCCTGCCGGTGGCCGCCGCCAGTGCCGCCGCCAGGGTGCGCGCCTGGTTGGTGTGCCCTGGCTTGCGATGGCAGAGCACCCGAATGGCGCCGTCGGGCGCCGGCCCGCCGTGAAACTGCTGGCGCCGCCAGCCGACTCGGCGCTGCAGGCGCCAGCGCACCTGGGGATGCAGGCGGCTCGCAAGCTGAAATTGCTGCAGCCAGAACCAGCGGCTACGGCGCGGGCGGGAAGGGCCGATCAACAGCGGTTCGTCGATGCTCACATCCAGACTGTCGCTGCTCTCGAACAGCCGCGCCAGCACCCAGGGCAGGTCGGGGTCGGGCACCTGCTCCAACCAGGCGCGCACCGTGCGCTGGGGCGCGCGCTCGGCGGGCGGGGCGATGCCCAGCAGCGTCGTCAGTTCTGCGCCGTCCGGGCGGCGGGCGAGGGCCTGCAGCGCCCCGGGCCATGCCGCCGAGGGTCGGGTGGCGGAGACCGGCAGGAATGCGGCGCCGTCGGCCTCGCGTTCCAGGTCGGGCCATAGCCGGCCGGTGGGGTTGGCAAAATAGACGAAGCTGTTGGGCAGTGGCCGCCACGGCTGCGTGTGCAGAGTGGTGAAGTGCACCAGGCCGGAGTCGCGGGGCTGGTACTCGGCGTCCCGGGCGTTCCAGCGGCCGTGCAGCGGCCCCCATAGGCCCTGGGCGCGGGCCCGCGCTTCGTGCTGCTTGCGGGTGTCGCGGAAGATGGCCGGCGCGGCCCACACGGCGCGCAGTTTGGCGCAGTCCATCAGCATCACCGAGGTGTCCCGGTCGCTGATGGCGAGAAACCCGGCCTCGCCCATTGGCTGATCGAACAGTTCCGCCGGATCCCGCAGGTAAACCTGATCGACGTCGTTGTAGATGGCACGGCCCTGGTAGTCACAGTAGTGGGGGATCGCGAACCGGTAGTTGGTGAAGCCGGTGAGCCAGAAGCGCCCTCCATAGCCCGGCAAACCCTTCAACAGGAAGATCTCGTACACCCGCCCGGGATCGCGGCATTGCTCCACCGACCAGATGAATACCCGCTCGGCGCGAAACTGGTTGCGCTCGGAGCCGAGGAATATGCGCACCGGGGGGCGGTCGGACAACGGATGACCGGGCTTCACGCCGAGCACGATCTTCTCCGGGTACGGCTGGCCGGTGGGCGTCCGGTCGGCATCGAGCCGTGGCAGCAGGCCTTTCAGGGCGCGTTGGGTGAGTAGTGCCATGGCGTCAGACCGGGCCGCTCACGGCAGCACCGGAAAGCGGCGCCAGCGCCGATGATGCCAGGCCCATAAGTGCGGAAAGCGCCGGATGTGAGCCTCCATGTGGTCGGCGATCTGGTGCACGGCGGCGTCCGCGTCCTCGGCCAGATCCAGCGGTGGGGTCACCCGGAACAGCCACTCGGGCTCGGCTGCTTCGGGCAGCACGGCCAGCAGCGGCGCGCCGGCCCGGCGCGCCAGTTTGACCACGGCGACCGGCATCCGCACCGCCTTGTCGAGAAAGCGCACCGGCACGCCGCCATCCTTGGCTCCCTGGTCCATCAGTACGTACAGCAACCGGCCCTGCCGCAGCGCGCCCAGCGCCTGCCGCAGCCCGCCGGCGGGCTTGTCGCGTTCCAGATGAATGGGCTGCACGCCGGCCTCGGCCAGACAGCGCCCCAGGTAGCCGGGGGCCAGCTTGTGGGATTCGCGATACAGCACGCTCACGGGAAAGCCCAGCTGCGCCAGTCGTGCGGCCATCACCACCCCATTGCCCATGTGCATGCCCAGCAGCACCGCGCCCCGGCCGGAATCCACCAGCGGTTGCAGCCGCTCGGTTTCGAGGATCACGCAGGCTGCGATCAGCGAGCGGCTATCGACGCTGGGGATGCCCAGGCTGAGCACCTCCACCACCGCGCGATCGTTGATGCGGCGTGCTTCGCGCAGGATGCTGGCGGCGGCGGTGGCGTCGACCCCCAGCACCGTAGCGATGTCCGCTTCCAGTTGGCGCCGTCCTGCACCCGGCCAGGCGGCTCCCATCAGCCCCAGGGCGCCGCCAAGCGGGCGCAGGGCGCGCCAGCCGAACAACGCCGCCAGCCAGGCCACGCTGCGCAGCAGATGGAACAGACTGCGCCGCACCAGCCGGCGGGGCGTGCGCCGCAGACGCTTCAGCCCGGTGGCCGGCTGCTCAGGGCTGGCGTCTGCCTGCCGGGGGGCGTTGTGAAGGGCGGGCGGGGTGGCCCGCTGTTCTGGAGAGGGTTGGTTCACGGCTGGTCTTCAAGCTCGAACCGGGGGATTTTACCGCACTCGCTGCGCCCCTCGCCCCCATTATCCGTTAACATCGCAGCCTGCTCACAGAGGCCCGTCAATGATCGATCGCAATCGGCTGCAGCGCGCGGCCATCTGGGGTTTGACAGCACCACTGCCGAAGCGCCAGCGGGTGTCCGCACGGCGCCGCTGGCGTGCCGCGCTGGACAATCGGCAGACCCTGGCCGCCGACGTGGTGGTGCTGTCCCGGGCCAAGAGCGGGCGTACCTGGCTGCGGGCGATTCTGTCGCGACTCTATCAGACCCACTACGGGCTCGCCGGCCACGAGTTGCTGGAGTACGACAACCTCCACCGGCAGAATCCGGCGATTCCGATCGTAGCCATGACCCACGGCCACGGGCTCGAAGACCTGCTGCGTCACCCGCGGCAGGGGCCGAAGCTGCGGCAGCATCCGGTGATCCTGCTGGTTCGCGACCCCCGGGACGTCGCCGTGTCCGAGTTCTTTCAGTCGACGCGTCGCGCCAGCGATCACAAGCGCGAGCTGTACGGCGTGGGCGACGCCGGATCGATGTTCGACTTCGTCATGCAGTCGCCGCTTGGTCTGCCTGCCATCTGCGATTACCTGAACCGCTGGCACCGGCAACTCGATACCTGGCCGCGGGCGCTGCGACTGCGCTACGAGGATCTGCGCGCCGAGCCGCAAGCCTCCCTGGAACGGCTCAACGAGTTTCTCCAGGCCGAATTCAGCAGCGCTGAAATCGCCGAGGCCATCGAGTTCACCTCGTTCGAAGCGCTCAAGCAGAAAGAGCGGGAGAACTTCTACAACAACGACCGCCTCAAGGCCCGGGATCCGGACGATCCCGATTCCTTCAAGGTGCGCCGCGGCAAGGTGGGCGGCTATCGAGACTACTTCGCCCCGGAGCAGCTCGCCGTCATCGATCGCGTCGTTGCCGATCAGCTCGACCCGACGCTGGGCTACGGCCCGGCGAGCAGCGATACCTGAGCCATGCTGATGCCGGCTTGCATCGCCGCCCGGCGGTTCCGCGGCCGCGGGTTCTGACCATGCGCACCCTGCTGCTTCCCTGCGAAACTCGGGTTCGAGAGTTCGATGCCAAGCTGCTGCTCGCCTGCAGCGCCGCGGCCGCGGGCCTGGTGGCGGTGGTCGGATCGAAGAAGGTCATGGATCTCAATCTCGATCGTTACCCAGCGGGCGTCTATGTGGGCAAGAGCGTCACCGCCCGCAGCCGCCACAACCTGCGCCTGGCCAGATTCTGCGGCCATCGGCTGGCGCTGTGGGACGAAGAGGGCCTGGTGTGGGCATCGCGCGAGGTCTACTGGCGCACCAAGGTCGAGGGCAGAACCCTGGCGGAGCCGGAGCTGCTGATCGCCTGGGGGTTGGAGAACGAACGCGCCTGGCGGGAGCACCCGGAGTACGCGGGCACGCCTGTGGTTGCCGCCGGCAATCCCCGCACCGATCTGCTGCGCGCCGAGTTGGCCGGGTACTTTTCCGAGCAGCAGCAGGCCATCGAGGCGGAGTACGGCCCGTTCCTGCTCATCAACACCAATTTTTCCCGGGTCAATCACGATCAGCCGGCACAGAACCGGCACCTGCGCTGGCTGCGAGAGCAGCGCCCGGACGATCCGCGCGGTGGGTTCGCCGCCCACAAATACCAGTTGTTTCAGGCTTTCAAGACCATGGTTCCAGCGCTCGCCAAGGCGCTGCCGGAGCTGAACTTCGTGCTGCGGCCGCACCCGAGCGAGCGTCATGCCACCTGGGTCGAGCTGACCGCGGGGTTGCCCAATGTGCGGGTCTGCGCCGACGGCAACGTCATCCCCTGGCTGCGCGCCAGTCGCGGCCTGATCCACAACGGCTGCACCACGGCGCTGGAAGGTTTCGTCATGGGGCGGCCGGCGCTGGCCTACATGCCGGTGCGTTCCGATGCTTACGACCACCCGCTGCCGAACGGCTTGAGTCGGCAGGTCGACGACCTGGATGCATTGATTCATCACAGCGCGTCCATGTTCGCCGAGCCCGAGCAGGCGTTTGCGCAGCAGGCTGCCGCCGGGGGCGCGGCGCTGCTGGAGCAGAATCTGGCCGGCGCTAGCGGTGAGCTGGCCTGCGGCCGCATAATCGCCGCCCTGGCGCCGCTGTTGAATCAGGCGCCTGCGGACGCGTCGTGCGAAAATCAGCCACGGCCGGCGAGCTTTGCACCTTCCGCAGCAGCCAGGGCGCTGATGTTCGGGCGCCGCCGCTGGTGGTCGCTGGCGCAGCACGTGCCCGGGCACGGCAACTATCGCGGTTACGTGGGGCGGATGTTCCCTGCGGTATCCGTGGAGGAGGTGCGCGACCGGGTGGCAGCGTTTGCCCGCTGTCTGCCGGATCTATCCGGGCTCGAGGTGCGCGAGCTCCAACCAAGCGTATTTTGCCTCTCCCGCCAGGAAGTCGCGGGGCTGACGGGGCAAGCGCATTCACAGCAACAGGAAAGCAGCAGCCCGGTACGGTAACCTTGCCGGCTGACCAGGGGATATGAGCGACATGACCAGCGTTTTTGCAGATCTGCACATCTTCGAGATGGCCAACAACCACCAGGGCAGCGTCGACCACGGCCTGGCCATCATCGACGCGGCTGCCCGCCTGGCGCGCAAGCACGGTGTGCGTGCGGCGGTGAAGTTCCAGTTTCGCGAGCTGGACAGCTTCATTCACCCAGCCGCCAGGGGCCGCACCGACCTCATGCACATCCCCCGGTTCGAGAGCACGCGGCTGACGGACGATCAGTTCCGGCAGCTGGTGGACGCCACCCGGGAGGCTGGGCTGCTGGCGGTGTCGACGCCGTTCGACGAACCGTCGGTTGGGCTGTGTCGGCAGTTGGGCGTCGACATCATCAAGATCGCCAGCTGTTCGGCTACCGACTGGCCGCTGCTGGAAGCCGTGGCGAAGGCCGGCAAGCCGGTCATCGCCTCCACCGGCGGGCTGTCGATCTACGATATCGACAACCTGGTGACGTTCCTGTCGAAGCGGGTGTCCGAGCTTGCCATCATGCATTGCGTGTCGCTGTACCCGACGCCGCCGGCACAGCACGCCATGAACTTCATGGCGAAGATGATTCGGCGCTACCCCTACGTGGAGGTGGGTTACTCCGGGCACGAAGCGCCCGACAACTTCGACGTGGTCAAGGTGGCCATCGCCAAGGGCGCCCGATTGCTGGAGCGGCACTTCGGCATCCCCACCGACGAAATCACCCTGAATCAGTATTCGTTCGACCCGGGCAACGCCGACGCCTGGCTGGCGGCAGCGAAAGCTGCGCGAGAGATCTGCGGCCCCGACGACAGAAAGCACGTCAGCGAGGCGGAGTACGTATCGCTGCTGCAGTTGCAGCGCGGGGTGTTCGCGCGCCGTCCCATCAGCAAGGGCGAGACCATCGGCCGCGAAGACGTCTACTTCGCCATGCCGTGCGCCGACGGTCAGCTCACCTCCGGCAAGTTCGGCCAGTACCGGGCCCACTACGTGGCGTCACGGGATTACGCCGCCGACGAAGGTGTGGTCGAGCATGCGCAACGCGACAAGCTGAGCATGCTGCGGGGCATTCTGCACGACGCCAAGGGGCAGGTGTATGAAGCCGGTATTGCCCTGGGCGACGATGTTTCGGTGGAGGTTTCCCACCACTACGGCCTCGAGCGGTTCCGCGAAACGGGCTGCATTCTGGTGAATTCCATCAATCGGGAGTACTGCAACAAGTTTCTGATCATGCTCCCCGGCCAGCAGCATCCGCACCACCGCCACGAGACCAAGGAGGAAACCTTCCACCTGCTGTGGGGCGATCTCGAAGTGGATCTCGCCGGCGCCACCCACCATCTCGCCCCGGGTGACAAGCTGCTGGTCGAGCGCAACATGCTGCACGCCTTCAAGACCCGCAAGGGCTGCATCTTCGCCGAGATCTCCACCCGGTCGATTCGCAGCGACTCCTATTATGCCGACGAATCCATCGCCGCCATGGACCCGATGGAGCGCAAGACGCTGGTCGACTCCTGGTAAGGAATCCAGCGGCGATCAGGCGCCCAGCGCCATGCGCTGATAGACGTCGAGATCGTCCAGTTCCGCCGGCAGGCGCGCAGCGCCGAGGTGATAGCGGCTGTACACCGGGGTGTCGGCGGCCATGAAGTGGAATGCCAGCACCAGCCGCTCATGCAGATTGCGGCGGCTGCCGTAGTGCAGACAGCGCGAGCTGTCGAACATGATGCCGCTGGCGGCGGGGCCGAGCACGGGGTACATCTGGTCGAGCACGCCCGACTGCGCCAGTTGCTCGTCGTCCAGCCGCCCGTGGCCCCGGCCGTGGCGGTCGAGCACCTCGTCGGTGCGATCCGCCGGCAGCACGTGCAGCGGGCCGCGGTCGAGATCGACGGCGTCGCAGTGCAGCAGAATCTTCACCTGGCGCGGCGCCAGCTCGTCGATGTGGGCTTTCTGACTCGAGGTGGCGGTGTCGTTCGGTGGCGTCCACCACAATGCCGCGCCCTCCAGCCGGGGCAGCGTGCCCAGGTAGCGCGCTGCGGTATCGAGCACCTTGTGGGAAACCATGAAGCGCAGCAGCTGGGAATGCTCGAAGAACTCGTTACCGCTGACCAGCGACAGCAGGAAACGCTTTTTCGGATTGCGTTGCAGCACCTCGGCGGCGACGCCGCGGCGCTGGAAATCGGCGAAGATGGCGCGGCAGCGGGCGGCTGTCGCCTCCGCGTCAGGCAGCGAATCGGGCGTGAGCAGGGCGATCGCGCTTGCCGGATCGAATGGCAGCGGGTCGGCAGCAGCGTCGAGCTGCTCGAACAGCGCCCGGCGTTGCTCGAGCTCGGGGCCGAGGATGCGCCCGCGGGCCCGGCTGAGCAGGCCGTGCACCCACGGTCGCGGCAGCCGCAGCCGCTTGTAGAGCAACCGGTAGACCGGTCGGCTGACGATGAGACGGGCGACGGCGCTCATGTATTGCTGCCGCAGCGGGGCGTGATCGGTATCATAGCGCCACTTTTGCATACACCCATGACAATCCATCCGGTTGGTCTGCGTCGGCCCACGGCCGTGCGCCGACGGCTGATAGGCTAAACCGGGTGCGCACGAAAGGACACAGATGGTTCGCGTAAAAATTCTCGGCGCCGGCTCGATCGGAAATCACCTGGCTCACGCGTGCCGGGGCCAGGGATGGCACGTCACCCTGTGCGATCCCGACGCGGCGGCGCTGCAGCGCACCCGGGTAGACATCTACCCGAGCCGCTACGGCCAGTGGGACCAGGATATCGAGCTGACGGCGCCCACGGCGGTGGCTGGGCAGCCCTTCGATCTGGTGATCATCGGCACCCCGCCGGACACTCACGTGGCCCTGGCGTTGGCGGAACTCGAAACGCCGCCCCGGGTGCTGATGGTGGAGAAGCCGCTGTCGACCCCGGATCTGTGCGGCGTCGATCAGCTGGCGCAGCGCGCCCGGGACGCCGGCACGCGCATCCTGGTGGGCTACAACCATCGTCTCACCCGTCACACCCAGCTGGCCGCAGAGTGGCTGGCCGCTGCCGATTTGGGCGCGGTTACCACGTTGCGGGTGCTGTTTCGCGAGCACTGGGGCGGCATTTTCGGCGCGCACCCGTGGCTGGCGGGGCCGGCGGACAGCTACCTGGGCTTCACCACCCGGGGCGGCGGCGCGCTCGGCGAGCACAGCCACGGCATCAATCTGTGGCAGCATTTTGCCGCGCTGAGCGGCCAGGGCCGCATCATCGAGGTGGCAGCCATGATCGACGAGGTTGCCGCCGGCGGCGCCCATTACGATCGCATTGCGCAGCTGTCGGTGCGCAGCGAATCCGGCCTGGTGGGCAGCATCGTACAGGACGTGGTGACGCGGCCGGCGCAGAAGTGGCTGCGCCTCGAGGCGGAGCGGGGCAACCTGGAGTGGCAGGCTAACGTCGATCCGGATCACGATCTGGTGCGGCTGATGCAGCACGGCGGCGAAGCCCGCGAGGAGCGGGTTGCGAAAACCCGGCCTGACGACTTTCGCGGCGAGATCGAGCACGTCGCGCAGCTGCTGGAAGCCCCCGGGAGCAGCTCGGTACTCGACCTGGAGGCAGGCATCGACACCATGCGGGTGATCGCGGCGGCCCTGGAGTCGGCGCGCACGGGGCGGCTGGTGCGGGTGGATTACCAGGCCCCAACCCCGGAACTGCCATGCTGAACGGCCGGCGCATTCTCGCCGTGGTGCCGGCCCGCGGCGGCAGCAAGGGCATTCCGCTGAAGAACCTGCAGCCGGTGGCTGGCCGGGCGCTGGTGGCGCTGGTGGGCGACCTGGTGAGCGCCATCGACTGCATCGACCGGGCGGTGGTGTCCACCGACCATCTGCTGATTCGTGATGCCGCCCGCGACGCCGGGCTGGACGCGCCGTTTCTGCGTCCGCCGGAACTCTCTGGCGACCGCATCGGTGATCTCGAGGTGCTCACCCACGCGCTGCACGCCACCGAGGCCGACGACGGCAGCCGCTACGACGTGGTGCTGATGCTGCAGCCGACGGCGCCCACCCGCCGCGCCGAGCACGTGCTGGCCACCCTGCAGAAGTTGCTGGATGAAGGGCTGGATTCGGTCTGGACCGTCAGCCCGACGGACGTCAAAGCCCACCCGCTGAAGCAACTGACACTGGATGGGGAAGGGCGCATGGCGCTGTTCGACCCGCGCGGCGCCGGCATCGTGGCGCGCCAGGAACTGCAGCCCGTATACCACCGCAACGGCGTCGCCTACGCGCTTACCCGGGAATGCCTGCTGGAGCAGCGGCGCCTGCTGGGCGCGCGGGCCGGCGCGGTGGTCATCGACGAACCCATGGCGAACATCGATACCCCGGAAGACCTGGCGCGGGCGCAGTTGCTGCTCGCTGCGGCGGCAGGCGGTCAGACTGGCGAGGGGCCGGCCACAGCCGCGGCCGCAGCCGCGGCCGCAGCCGCAGCCGCAGACCGTCCGCCGGCTCGGCCACGCCGGTTGGTGGTAGACATCGACGGGGTGCTGGCGGCAGCTTCCCTGGATCCCGATTACGCCAAGGCCGAGCCGATGCGCGACAACATCGCCCACCTGAACGCGTTGTTCGACGCCGGCTGCGAGATCGTCATCTATACCGCCCGGGGTTCCGCCACCGGCATCGACTGGTCAGCAACCACTCGAGACCAGCTGGCGCGCTGGGGCGTGCGCTACCACGAGCTGCGCTTCGGCAAGCCCCACGCCGACGTCTACATCGACGACCGGTTGCTGCCGCTGTCGTTGCTGGCGAGCATGCTCGGCGTGCGCCAGACGGAGGCCGAGTGACGCAGCCGGCAAGTTGCCAGGGCGGCCACCGGCCTCTATCCTTCGTGCGCCTGACGATTCTCGGAAAATTCCGCCCTTTCAACAGCTTGGCTTCTCGATCTCGGCGGCGGCCTGGCACCACCCATCAGCAGGGAGCGAACTCATGATCCTCAGCGTGGATCGGCTGCAGCATTGGTCTTATCTGGCGCTTACCGCCGTGCTGCCTCACAACCTGCGGGTGAAATCCCGGCTGACCCTGCTGCGCAACCTGCAGCGCCGGATGCTGCAGCGGGCCGACATCGTCTTCATCCGCCATCCCAAAACCGGTGGCACCTGGGTGCGCGCCATGCTCACCCACCTGTACGCGGCGCGTGATGGCATATCCCAGAAACGGGTGTTCAAGTCTGACGAATTGCAGCGCCAGAATCCCAAGCTGCCGCGGTACCTGATCACCAATGGTTACGCCAGTTGGGAGCACATGGTTGCCGACGCCTACGCCAGCCGCGACCCGATCCTGGCCGGCAAGAAGACCTTATTTCTCGCCCGTCATCCCGGCGACATCGCCGTCTCCTGGCACCGTCAATACCGCAAGCGCACCAAAGCCTTCAAGCGTGAGTTGCTGGAGTACGAGATGGGCACCAAGGTCGACTGGCAGAACATGGATCGCTGGGAGTTCATTCAGCGCCCAGAACTGGGGTTGCCGTCGCTGATCAGCTATCAGAACTTCTGGGCGGAGCAACTGGCCGGGCGCGACGACGCGCTGATCCTGCGCTATGAGGATCTGCGCCGCGACACCGAAGCGGAACTGGCGCGCATCGTCGAGTTTCTCGGCGAGTCGTTCACCCCCGAGCAGATCAGCGCTGCGGTGGCCTTTGGTTCGGTCGACAACATGCGCACGCTGGAGCACAGTGGTTATTTCCAGAACTCGTCGCTGCGGCTGCGCGATGCCAACGATCCGGATACGTTCAAGGTGCGGCGCGCCAAGCCGGGCGGCTATCGTGACGATCTCACCAGCGAGCAGGCGGATTGGGTGGAGGCGCAGGTGCGCGAGCACAGCCATCCGGCGCTGGGTTACGCGGATGGCAGTGCGGCGGCGGCCAGACAGGCATAGGGCGGCCCGGGGATGCGCTCAGCGGTCGCTATCGGCAGTCGCCGTGGCAGCCGCTGCCGCGCGTGCGCTTTTGCGCGCGCGCTTGCGTTTGACGTCCGGGTAAATGGGCGCCGCGCCCTCCGGACGTGAGCGGAAAATACGCTGGGTCCAGGCATACTGGGCTCTATCCAAATCGATCATGCGCTCGAAGGTGGCATTCATGCGTTCGGCGTCGCGCAGCGGGTCACCGCTGGGGAATGCTTCCAGGTGGGGGAAGAACATGAGCTTGAAGCGCCTGCTGTCGGGGCAATAGTGGCCCATTGCCGGCACCACCTCCGCTCGACACGCCGTCGCCAGCCGGCCGATGGTGGCGATGGTGAGTTTCGGCGTGCCGTAGAAGGGCACGAACTCCCCATTGTCGGCACGCTGATCCTCGTCCGGCAGGTAGAACATCCAGAAACCGTCGCGCACGGCTTTGATCAGCGGCACCATGGATTGCTGGTTGCCGAACACCACCCCGCCGAACCGCACCCGCATGTGGTTGATCAGCCAGTCGAGGGCGTCGTTGTCGGTGTGCAGCCGCGCCATGCTTACCACCGGATTGATCAGCACCACGCGCTGACCGGCCATCTCGAAAGCGGCGCAGTGGGGCATGAGCAGGATGACGCCGCGGCCGTTTTCGCTGGCACGCCGGGCGTGCTCCAGCCCGGTCACGTCGAACAATCCCTGCAGCCGGCGCTTCGAGCTGAACAACAACTCACCGTAGCTCAAGTACACTTCGCACTGAACACGTGCGTGGCGGCGCAGCAGGGCGTGGATCTCGGCCTGATCCAAATCGGGAAAGCAGGTGGCAAGGTTGGTCAAGGCGATGGTTCTGCGTTTCGATTCGAAGCTGAGCAGCCCTCGGGCGCAGCCTGCCGCCAGCCAGCCGCGTACCCGTCGCGGCAGCAGCCACAGCAGGGCGATCAGCCCGCACAGCAGCCAGGTAGGCCAGAATCGGGGCGCCAGCAGGCGCGGGCGAAAGGCCGGGCGGTGGCTCGAATTGAACGATCTCGTCATGCGGCGGTCTCGAGCATGTGTCCGGTCAGAGGCGTCACGGCACACAAGCCGCCAAACGGTAAAACAATAAGCATTCGTGCAGGGAGTATCAGTGAGTCAAAGCGATCTTATCATTGGGGCGGGCATGACGGGCCTTGCCGCCGGCATGTCCTCGGGCCTGCCGGTGTACGAGGCCGAAGCCATCCCCGGCGGCATCTGCTCCTCGTACTACCTGAAGCCGGGTGAGTCCGAGCCGCTTGGAGAGAGCGCCACGGCCGCCGACCTGGATCAGGCCTATCGGTTCGAGATCGGTGGCGGCCATTGGATCTTCGGCGGCGATCCCACGGTGCTGAGCCTCATCGAGCGACTCGTCGACGTGGTGCGCTACGAGCGCCGATCTTCGGTGTTCTTTCCGGAAACCGGCAAGTACGTGCCGTACCCGCTGCAGAACAATCTGCGCCATCTGGACGCTGAACTCGCTGCCGTCGCCATCGACGAAATGGCGCGGCCGAAGGGCAGCACGGCCACCATGCAGCAATGGTTGACCGAGTACTTTGGGCCGACCCTGTCGGCGCTGTTCTTCGAGCCGTTCCACGAGTTGTACACCGCCGGGCTGCACACCCGCATCGCGCCCCAGGATGCCTACAAATCCCCGGTGGATATCGGCATGGCGGTGCGCGGGGCGCTGCTCGACGCGCCGCCGGTGGGCTACAACACCACGTTCCTCTATCCTGGCCAGGGCCTCGACGCGCTGGCGCGGAAAATGGCGGAATCCTGCGACGTGCGCTACGGCAAACGGGTGGTCGGCATCGACGGCGGCAAACGCCGGGTATCGTTCGCCGACGGCAGCCATGCGGAGTACCGCAGCGTGCTGTCGACCCTGCCGCTGAACGTCGCGGCCGATCTGGCCGGCATCAGCACCAGGGCGCCGGCCGACCCTCACAGCTCGGTGCTGGTGCTGAACATCGGCGGCGTGCGCGGGCCGCGCTGCCCCGACGACCACTGGCTCTACATCCCTCGCTCGGACAGCGGCTTTCATCGGGTCGGCTTCTACAGCAACGTCGATGCGAGCTTCATGCCGCGGGAATCCCGCGCGACCCAGAGCCGGGTGAGCATCTATGTGGAGAAGGCTTTCCAGGCCGGACAGGCGCCGTCGCCGGAGGAAGTGTCCCGTTACGGCGACGCGGTTGCGGCAGAATTGATCCGTTGGGGCTACATCAGCTCGGCCGAGGTGGTTCACCCCACCTGGATCGAGGTGGCCTACACCTGGTCGTGGCCCGGGTCGTCGTGGCGCAGTGAAGCCATGAGCGCGCTGCAGCGCATGGGCATCTACCAGATCGGCCGCTACGGCCGCTGGAACTTCCAGGGGATCGCCGATTCGATTCGTGACGGTTTCGTTGCCGGCAACAGCTTCGGTTCGGCGGGAGGGAAAGCATGAGCGATTTCGAACTCGACACCGCCGAGAGCACCACCACGGTCGAGGCGCGCAACGCGCCGCTGCCGCCCGCCGCACCGGCTGCCGAGCCGAACGCCCCGTCGTGGCACCCGTGCCCGACGCGCGCCGACTGCCCGCACTGCAACGCGCGGGGTGGCGAGCCGCTTCTCGACTGGTCGTTCCTCGACGCCGTCTACTGCATCTCCCTGAAGACCCGGGACGACCGGGCGACTCGGGTGGCCGATGAGTTCCATCGCACCGGGCTGTGCCGATACGTGCAGTTTTATCGCCCGGACAAACACCCGCAGAAAGGCGTCATCGGCAGTTGGGAATCGCATCGCCAGGTGGCCATGGAGGCGCGGCGTAAGGGCTACCGCAATGCCCTGGTGTTCGAAGACGACGTGCTGTTTCAGCGCCGCATCACCCCGCAGCGACTGGCGGAAATCGCCGTTACCATGGAGCGGCTGCCGAGCGACTGGCACATCTTCTATCTGGGGCACTGGCCGGTTGAGGCCTGGCTGCTGCGCTCGAACCTGCTGCGCACCCGCTCCGCCTGCGCCCACGCCTACGTCATCAGCGAAAGGCTCATGCAGTGGATCGAGGATCATCCCTACGGCACCCCTGGCATCCCCATGACCAAGATCATCGGCAAAGCGCTGGATTCGGCGTTCTCGCGCCTGCCCGGCACCTACGCGCTGATGCCCATGCTGGCGACCCAGAGCGTGAGCGCCGGTGACAACTTCACCTATAAGCCGCGGGAGAAAACCAAGCTGAAGCATTGGGTAACCCGCTCTGCCCATCGCGAGTTTCTGCTTTCGAATCTGATGCGCCCGGCGGAGTTGATCGTCGTGGCGCTGTCGCCGGTCTTCTGGCTGCGCCACAAGCTGCGCGGCTGGTTGGGTGCCGCCGCTTGAAACCGAATCAGCGAGGCCAGTTGATGGCCGGCAACGAGCGCTGGTGGCTGCCGCATGGGGTGCCCGAAGGCCGCACGCTGGATTGCCAACTGGGGCCGCTGTCGCTGCACATCCACCGTGACCGCGGCGAGTGGCATCTGGCGCTCGAAGAGGGCGAAGAGACCGATGCTGCCACCGGCGCCACCCTGGCGCTGCGCGATGGCGGCATCGATACCGACAGTTTCGAGCGCTTCATGTTCGCCCGTCCCGACGAGACCGTGATCCTGATGCCGGTGCTTGCGGATCGCCCGGTGGTCATCCGGCCGCGCCAACCGGTGTTTCTGCCCAGCGGCGAGGAGACCCTCATGTACCTGTCGTCGCCGCTGTCGTTGCGGGTCGAAGCAGGCGACCCGGCGGTGTTGCTGCGCGAGTTGCCCATGCTGCGGCTGTCGGATACCTGGTTCGGCCCGTCCACTCGGGAAGGGGAGCTATGCTATTCCGGTAAAACCCACGCTCGCCATACGCTCGCCGAGGTGCCGCGGCGCACCCACCGGGCCATCACCCCGCTGCGGGTTCGCAACGAAGCGGCGACGCCGCTGCCGCTGGACAAGATCAGCCTGCCGGTGCC
>JBLRXD010000019.1:0-26078 GCA_047920935.1 Pseudomonadales bacterium
GCCCTAGGGTCGCGTCGCCGGGTTCGAGATCGATGTTGGCCATGCGGTCGATGGGCGCACGGTTCCACGACGAGGAGCGGGAATTCGCAACGCCCGGCTTCTGCAGGCGCTGCTGGCTCTCGGCGCTGCCGAGGCCGCGCAGCAGCACGCCTTCGCGAATCAGATACTCGCGGGTCGCGGCCATGCCGGCGTCATCGAACGCATAGGAGGCAAAGGCGCCCGCCGCGGTGGGGTCGAACGTCACGTTCAGGTGCGGTGAGCCGTACTGCAGCTGGCCGATATCCTCGGGTTTGACGAAGCTCCAGCCGGCGTAGTTGCGCTCGTCACCGAGGATGCGATCGAGTTCCAGCGGATGGCCGATCGACTCGTGAATCTGCAGGTACATCTGATCGGGCATGAGAATCAGGTCGCGCGTGTCGCTCGGGCACTCCTCGGCCGCGAGCAACTCCAGCGCCTCGCGGCCGGCGCGCTCGGCCTGCTCGAGCATGGTTGCGCGGTCGAAGTGCTCGGCGCCCGCCTGGCGGCAGAGGGTGAAGCCGCCGTCGCCGGAACGCTTCTGAATGCTGGTGCCGTCTTTGGCGGTGGCCTGCAGCGCGCTCGTCACCAGCGAGAAATGCTGCTCGACGTCGCTACCGTTCGACGACACGAAGCGTTGCTCGCACTCGGTGACGATGGTCTCGGCGATCGCGGTGATGATCTTGTCCGAGACCCGCATGGCCACGCAGGCGCGTGCGAGGGTGTCGCTGATCTCGCCGGACCACTGCGCATCGAACGGACGTCGGGCCGGGGAGCGATACCGGCCGTTGGCGTGCGGTCGTTGCGCGAGGCCGAAGCGGCTGACGCCGAGTGGCGCGTTGGTCCCGGCCAGCGCCCGCGCTCGAGCCGCCGCGCGCTTGACGCCGGCGACGCTGAAATCCTGGGTGCCGGCGTAGCCGAAGTGGCCGTCGACCAGCGCCTCGACCATCAGGCCGCGATCGACCTGAAACTCGTGGCTTGCGGGCTTACCGTCACGGAAGGCGCGGTGGGAGGAGCGTTCATCAACGTAACGCAGGCCGATCCAATCGGCTTCGGTACGAACTGCCGAGAGCAATGCGTGCAGATCCATGAGGTAGGTCCGTCGGCGCCCGCGGCGCAGCGGTTGCGATTATGGCTGCTTGTGCTGCCGCGGGCGAGAGCGACTAAAGCATGAACGACAACAGCGTGGCGGTGCCGAGGAACGACAGGAATCCGAACACGTCGGTTACGGTGGTGAGCAGAATCGATGATGCGGTTGCTGGGTCCTGGCCGAGGCGGGTGAGCAGCAGCGGTACCAGGCCGCCGGACACCGCCGCGACGGTCATCGACATGAGCATCGCCATGCTGATCACCAGGCCGAGCCCGAGGCTTGCGCTCCACAGATAGACGGCGAGCCCGCACATCAGCGCCAGCACCAGGCCGTTGGTGGCGCCGACCAGCAGCTCCTTGCGGAAGATCCGCTGCCATTGGCGCATGCCGATCTCCCGCAGCGCCAGCCCGCGGATGGTCACCGCCAGGGCCTGGGCGCCGGCGTTGCCGGATGCGCCCGCCACCACCGGCATGAGCACCGCCAGGGCGGTGAACTGGGCGATGGTGTGCTCGAACAACCCCACCACCGAGGCGGCGAGGAACGCGGTCACCAGGTTGACGTGCAGCCAGGGCAGACGCCGGCGGATGGAGAAGCCGGGGGTGGAGAGGGCGCGTTCGTCGGCGCTTACCCCCACCATCTTCTGCAGGTCGGCGCTGGCGACGTGCTCGATGGCGCGGAACAGGGTGCGGTAGCGCACCACGCCCATCAGGCGGCCTTCGGCGTCCACCACGGGAATCGAGTCCAGGCGGGTGCTGTCGAGAACGTCGACGATTTCCTCGCGGGACGCCTGGGGAGAGACGAACCCCTCCACCGGCTGCATATGATTTCGCAGCGGTTCGTCCCGCGAGGCCAAAGCCAGGTCCTGAATGTCGACGCGCCCCGCCAGGCGATTGTCGGCGGTCACCACGTACAGCGAGCGGGCGCGGCGGATGGCGGAGTCCTGCAGGCGCTTGAGGGCCTCTCCCACGGTCATGTGGGCCTTGGCGGCGACGAACGAGCGCTCCATCAGGCGCCCGGCGGTGTTCTCGGGAAATGCCAGCAGGCGGTTGAGGTCGTCGCGGGCCATGGGCCGCAACTGCGCCAAGAGCTGCGCGCGGGCATCTTCTCCCATCTCGGCGAGCAGCGTGATCGCCAGGCGCGGTGCTGCGCGTTCCAGAATCTGCAGCTGATGGTCTCGCGTCAGCAGATCGAACAGGACGATGGCCTTGGGTGGGCTGAGGTACTCCATGGTCAGCGCCAGCACGTCGGCGTCCACGGCCGTCACCGCCGCCTGCAGGGCGCGGCTCGGCAGGGCGTCGAGCTGCTCCGCCGCCTCCGCTGGATAGCGTCGCAGGTACTCGTTCTCGATGGCCGCTGCTTCGGTCACCGCTCGCCCCGCAGTCCGAGAAGATCGTTCAAGCACAGCCTCATCACCCGGAAGTACTGATTGGTCAGGGCGGTGACGCCGTCGAGGACGCCGAACTCGCTGGGGACATCCTGCAGCAGCGCGGTCATCAGCCGTTCCCGCGACAGGCCGCCAAGGAGATGGTTCTGGTGGTCGACCACCGGCAGCTCTGGATGCTTGAGCCACTCCTTGACGTCGCGCGCGGCGGCCAGGCTGGTCTCGGCCCGCAGCGCCTCCAGCGGAATCGCCAGCTCACCAACCGCGAACTGTTCGGATTTCGCCAGCAGCGCGCGGCTGAGATCGAGCAGCCCCACATAGCGGCTGCCGCCATCGACGATCCAGATCCATTTCTGCTCGCCATATTCCCCGGCCTGCAGCGTGGCGATGGCCGCTTGCAGGGTGGTCGAGGCGGTCAGCCGCACCACCGTGGGATCTACCAGGGCGCCGACGGTCTTCTGGGGGTAGATGACCAGGCGCTCCAGCGTGCGCCGCATGTGCCGAATGGGCA
Source organism: Pseudomonadales bacterium (assembly GCA_047920935.1). Classification (GTDB taxonomy): domain Bacteria; phylum Pseudomonadota; class Gammaproteobacteria; order Pseudomonadales; family Azotimanducaceae; genus UBA7803. The sequence goes on from JBLRXD010000019.1 coordinate 2,998, forward strand.
GGGCTGCCAGCACGTCGCTGCGTCGGCCCTGCTCCAGATGCAGAACCACGGTCAGGGCGTCGTTGGTTTCGGCCTGCGACAGCCATTCCGCGATGATTTCGTCCGACTGCCGGGCCAGCACCCTGACGGCCAGATTGTGGGGCAGCTTGCCGACCACGGCGGCCACGGCGTCGGTCGGCAGGGCTGCCAGCCCCCGAACCAGTGTGTCGTCAGGCTGCGCGGCCAGATGGGCGGCGACTTCCTGCGGATGGTTGCGGGCGAACGCTGCGGCAAGCGGGTTGAGCTGAGTCATGGTTTTTTAGTTCCGCACCGGCTCGCTGGTCAGCCGCACGACGCGATCGATGGCCAGGCGGGCAGCGGGGATGGTCACCAACCCTTCGTCGGTGGCGAGGGTCAGGCCGGTGCGGTAAATCTCCACCACCACACCCTCGTCCTGGTCGATGCGCAGCCGGTCGCCGGTGGCGTAGCGGCCGAGCTCGGGCTGGGCCATGAGGTTTGCCACGTACTGACGCGACCCCAGGGCAAAAGCGAGTGACAGCCCGCCCAGCAGCCCCGCCAGCAGGATCAACGCCAGCCCGGTGATGAAGGAGATGTCGATGCCGAGTTGCTGCAGGCCGGTGATGACGGCGACGGCCAGCACGGCGGCATGCACCAGGCGTGGCCCGAGCGCGTCCGGATTGCCCTCCTTCATCATGCTGGCGGTGAGGTTGCGCAGCAGCGCGCCGGCGACGTTGCCGATGCCGATGATGAACAGGCCCACCACGAAGCGCGGCGCGTAGCCGAGCACGCCATCGAGCCACACGGTGAGCTGATCGATGCCCAGCAGCCGCACCGCCAGGACCACGGCAATGATGAGGACCGTGCCGTAGGTCAGCAACCCGAAGGCTCGGTGAAACAGGGGCGAGAACAGGCTCTGCTGACGCGTGCCGTAGCGCGCGACCAGGCGGTCGGAGAGCACCAGCAGATGCTGAACGGCCGTCTGCGCCAGCTTGCCGAGAATGAAGCCGAGCACCAGCACCAGCACGGCGGCGAGCTCCGGATAGCTATCGATCAAATCGCTGAACATGGTTCCTGCGTACTTCCTCGATGACCGATGGTACCCCAAACCAGGTAGGCGTCGCAGGCGCAGCCGCAACAGCAGCGTCGACCCGGGGGCTGCGCTTTGGCAGAATCGCGCTCCTGATCAGTGCAGGACTCTGCTCCCATGGTGAACATCACGCTGCCGGACGGCTCGGTGCGTCGGTTCGAAAGCCCGATTTCCGGCGAAGAACTGGCGGCTTCGATCTCCAAGTCCCTGGCGAAGGCGGCGATCGCGGTGCGCGTCGACGGCCAGCTCAAGGACATCTACCTGCCCATCGAGCACGATGCCACGGTGGAGATCGTCACCCGTGATTCCACTGACGGGGTGGAACTGCTGCGCCACGATGCCGCCCACATCATGGCCGAGGCGGTGAAAGAGCTGTATCCGGACACTCAGGTCACCATCGGCCCGACCATCGACAACGGCTTCTATTACGATTTCGCCCGGGAGGAGCCGTTTTCTCCCGAAGACCTTCAGACGATCGAAGCGCGCATGCGCGAGATCGTCAAACGCGACGAGCCCATCCGCCGTGAGGTGTGGGATCGCAACGACGCGGTCGCCTTCTTCCGCGAGCAGGGCGAGCTCTACAAGGCCGAGATCATCGAGCGCATCCCGGAAAGCGACGAGGTGGGCCTGTATCGGCAGGGCGATTTCATCGACCTGTGCCGTGGCCCGCACCTGCCTTCCACCGGTCGCCTCGGCACTTCCTTCAAACTCATGTCGCTGGCGGGCGCCTACTGGCGCGGCGATTCCAACAACGAGATGCTGCAGCGCATCTACGGCACCGCCTGGGCCAACGACAAGGATCTCAACGCGTACCTGCAGCGCCTGGAGGAGGCGGAGAAGCGTGATCACCGCCGCCTCGGACGCGAGATGGATCTGTTCCACCTGCAGGAAGAGGGCCCGGGCGCGGTGTTCTGGCACCCCAAGGGCTGGGCGCTGTTTCAGGCCATGATCGCCTACATGCGCGAGAAGCAGATCCGTGCGGGCTACAACGAAATCAACACGCCGGAAGTGCTGGATCACTCCCTGTGGGTCAAGTCGGGGCACGCCGAGAAGTTCGGCGAGAACATGTACCTGACGCAGACGCCCGACGAGCGGGTCTACGCCTTGAAGCCCATGAACTGCCCCGGCCACGTGCAGGTGTTCCGCCAGGGCATCAAGAGCTACCGCGATCTGCCCTACTATCTGGCCGAGTTCGGCAAGGTGCACCGCTACGAACCATCCGGCGCGCTGCACGGCATCATGCGCGTGCGCGCGTTCACCCAGGACGACGCGCACATCTTCTGCACCGAAGAGCAGATCGCCGAGGAGTGCGTCAAGGCGTCGCGGCTGATTCAGCAGATCTACAACGACTTCGGCTTCGACGACGTGGTGGTGAAGTTCTCCGACCGCCCCGAGCAGCGCGTCGGCTCCGACGCGGTCTGGGACCAGGCGGAGGAGGCGCTGAAGCAGGCGCTGGCCATCATGCAGGTGGAGTGGACGTTGAATTCCGGCGAGGGCGCCTTCTACGGCCCGAAGCTCGAGTTCGTGCTGCGCGACGCCATTGGCCGTGACTGGCAGTGCGGCACCGTGCAGGTGGATCTCAACATGCCGGAACGGCTCGGCGCCACCTATGTGGCCGCCGACGGCAGCCGGCGCCATCCGGTGATGATCCACCGCGCCATGTTCGGCTCGCTGGAGCGCTTCTGCGGCATCCTCATCGAGCACCACGCCGGGCACTTCCCGCTGTGGCTGGCCCCGGAGCAACTGGTGGTCGCCACCATCACCGACGATGCCGACGACTACGCGCGGGAGGTGCTGGCGGCGGCCAAGGCGCGCGGCCTGCGGGCGGAGATCGATCTGCGCAACGAGAAGATCTCCTACAAGGTGCGCGAGCACAGCGTCAGCAAGGTGCCGGTGATCCTCGTGGTGGGCAAGCGCGAAGCCGAGGAGCGCACCGTGGCGATTCGCCGTCTCGGCGGCAAGGCCCAGGAAATGATGACCCTCGACGACGCGCTCACCGCCCTGGCTGACGAGGCGCGCTCACCGCTGCACCGCTGAGCACTGCGCCCCCGTAGGAGCGATCTCCGATCGCGATCGGAGATCGCTCCTACTTGCCAGGGACTGCCGCTGTCGACGAGACTGCAAGTCATCACACAGGAGACTCAACGATGATCGGTTACGTCACCATCGGTACCAGGGACATGGCCCGCTCCGTCGCGTTTTACGACGCGCTGTTGGCGGAGGTGGGTGCCAAGCAGCTCATGGGCATGGACCGGATCAAGTTTTACGGCACGGGCCCGGGCACCCCCATGCTGGCGATCTGCAATCCCTACGATCAGCAGGAACAGCATCCCGGCAACGGCAATATGATCGCCATTCCGGGTGGGTCGCCGGAAGGTGTCGACAAGCTTTACGCCAAGGCGATGGAGCTTGGAGCGACCGACGACGGCGAGCCGGGGCAGCGGATGCCGATCTTCTATGGCGCCTACGTTCGCGATCCCGACGGCAACAAGCTGTGCTTCTTCGACATGAAGATGTAGACACGCCTGGAACCCGCGGGGCGGGGCAGGTCTAATGCGGCTATGAACACCGCCACACTGCCCCGTACCCTGGCCGCGCTGCAATTCGACAACCGCTTCACCCGGGAACTGCCCGGGGATCCGGAGACCGGGCCGCGGCGCCGGCAGGTGCGCGATGCCTGCTACTCCCGAGTGCAACCGACCCCGGTGAGCGCGCCGCGCCTGGTGGCCTGCTGGCCCGAGGTGGCGGAACTGGTGGGCCTGGATCCGCAGGATTGCCACGACCAGGCGTTCGCCGAGGTGTTTACCGGCAATCGACTGCTGCCGGGCATGGATCCCCACGCCACCTGCTACGGCGGCCATCAGTTCGGCAACTGGGCCGGGCAGTTGGGCGACGGGCGCGCCATCAACCTCGGTGAGGTGGTGGCGGCCGACGGGGGGCGCCTGATGCTGCAGCTCAAGGGCGCCGGCCCGACGCCGTACTCGCGCACCGCCGACGGCCTCGCGGTGCTGCGCTCCTCGATTCGCGAGTTCCTCTGCAGCGAGGCCATGCATCACCTGGGCGTGCCCACCACCCGCGCCCTGTCGTTGACCTTGACCGGAGAGTCGGTGGTGCGCGACATGCTGTACGACGGTCATCCGGCACCCGAGCCCGGCGCGGTGGTCTGCCGGGTGGCGCCGTCGTTCACCCGGTTCGGGCACTTCGAGATCCTCGCCGCGCGGCGCGAAGAGCCGTTGCTGGCGCGCTTGCTCGATTACACCATCGCTGCGGATTTCCCTCATCTCGGCCGGCACGCGGAGCCCGCCGCCCGCTACGGAGCCTGGTTCCACGAGGTGTGCGCGCGCACGGCGCGAATGATCGTCGAGTGGATGCGGGTGGGCTTCGTGCACGGGGTGATGAACACCGACAACATGTCGGTGCTGGGGCTGACCATCGACTACGGCCCCTACGGCTGGCTCGATGACTTCGATCCCGACTGGACACCGAACACCACCGACGCCGCCGGCCGGCGCTATCGTTTCGGCTATCAGCCACGCATCGGCCAGTGGAATCTGCTGCAGTTGGCCAATGCCATCCATCCCGCGATCGGCGACACCGAGGTGCTGCAGCAGGGCCTGAAAAGCTTCGAGCAGACCTACCTGAACGGCTGGCGCGACATGATGCTGGCGAAGCTGGGCCTGACCACCCTGCGCCCCACCACCGACATTCCGCTGATCGATCGGCTGAACGACGTGCTGCAGCTGACAGAAACCGACATGACCCTGTTCTACCGGCGCTTGGCCGACGTCGGCGCGGATACCGCCGATCCGCTGGTCGTGCTGCGCGATGCCTACTACCAGCCGGATGCGCTTGGCGGCGATGTCGGGCGCCGGGTGCGTGACTGGGTGAGCGCTTATCAGGCGCGGATCCGCGAGGATGGGCTGGCGGATGCGCAGCGGCGCGCGAACATGAACAAGGTGAATCCCAAGTTCGTGCTGCGCAACTACTTGGCGCAGCTGGCCATCGATGCGGCGGAGGTGGGCGATTTCTCCGTCATCCATCAGCTGCAGGAGGTGCTGCGGACGCCATACGCCGAGCATCCCGAGCACGAGGGCTGGGCGGGCAAGCGTCCCGACTGGGCCCGCGAGCGGGTGGGCTGCTCGATGCTGTCGTGCAGTTCCTGAAGCGCTAGCCGGCCGTTTCGTGGTCGGCCGCGGGCTTGAGCGGCGCCTGGTTGCCGGTGCTGTCGTCGTAGCTCGCGTCGGCGGCGAACAGTTCCCTGAGCTCCGCCGTGGCATCGCTGGTGGCGCGGTGGAAGGCCGCCTTATCGCGGAACACGGCCGCTTGCCGCAACAGCGTCTCGGCGTCATGCCGTTCGAACAGCCGCACCACCTGCTCCGCTTCGGCCGCAGTAAGTCCGAGGTGGTCTAGCAGTACCCCCGCCAGGCGCAGACTCGACCGCAGGGTGTCGCGCAGCACGTAGTCGACGCCCAACTCCCGAAGTTTCAGCTCATGCTGGCGGGTGGTGGCGCGGGCGAGGATGGTGACGCCCGGGCACGTCGCCCGCACCCGCTCGACGATCCGCAGCGAGGCGTCCTCGTGACCTACCGCCACCAGCAGTACCTTCGCCTTGGGAACGCCCGCAGAGCGCAGCACGTCCAGCCGGGTCGCGTCTCCATAGAACACCGTGTTGCCGAACTGCCGGACGAAATCCACCTGATGGGGATTGATTTCCAGCGCCGTGAACGGGATGTGGCGCACCGTAAGCACCCGCGCGACGATCTGCCCGACGCGGCCGAAGCCGGCGATGACCACTGGATTCTCCTGCGGTTCGATGTGGTCGAAAGGCCTGTCGTCTGGCGTGCTGTGCTCGAGCAAGCGGTCCACCAGCGCTACCGCCAGCGGGGTGGCGGCCATGGAGAGGGTGACCACCAGCACGGCGATGGCTGCCAGCGGTGCCGCAACGAGCCCGCCGGCCACGGCGGCGGTCAGCAGTACGAAGGCGAACTCTCCGCCCTGCGACAGCACCACGGCGGTTCGTACCGCCTCCCCCATGGTCAGCCCCTGACGTCGCACCAGGGGCACCAGCAGGCCGGCCTTCACCGTCATCAGAGCCACGGTCAGCCCGAGGATCAGCAGGGGCTGGTCGACGAGCAGCCGAAGATCGACGGTCATGCCGACGGCCATGAAGAACAACCCCAGCAGCAGCCCCTTGAACGGGTCCACGTCGGTCTCCAACTGGTGGCGGTATTCGGAATCCGCCACCATCATGCCGGCGATGAACGCGCCCAGGCCCATGGACAGTCCGGCGTGACCCATGGCCAGCGCAGCGCCAGTCACCAGCGCCAGGGCCGCGGCAGTGAACAGCTCACGGATGCCACTGGCGGCCACGAACCGCAGCAACGGCCGCAGCAGATAACGCAAGGCGACCGCGCCGGCGGCGACGCCGAGAATCAGCAGCGGGTCGAATGCCTCAGCCCCGGAGTCGGTACCGCTTGCGAGGAGGTTCACCACGGCGATGGCCGGGATCACCGCCACGTCCTGCAACAGCAGGGTTCCGAAGGCGGCCCGGCCGTGGGGCTGATTGAGCCGCTTCTGCTCGCCCAGTAGTTGCAGTACGAACGCGGTGCTGGACAACGCCAGGGCGAAACCCAGCAGCAGCGCCGTGGCGACGTCGAGGCCCAGCAACGCGAGCAGGGCGGCGATCACCAGCGTCGTCACCGTCACCTGCAAGGTGCCGAGCCCGAACACCAGGCTGCGCATCACCAGCAGCCGCTTCGGCTGCAGTTCGAGACCGATGACGAACAGCAGCAGCACCACGCCGATCTCGGCGAAGTGCAGCACGCCGAGGGCGTCCTGGACCAGGCCGAGGCCGAACTGGCCGATCAGCAGGCCGGCGCCGAGATAGCCGAGCACCGAACTCATGCCGAACCGCTTCAGGACCGGCACCACCAGCACTGCCGCTACCAGGAAGATCAGCGCTTCGGTGAGAAACGACATCAGGCGGAGGGGCGGCTCGCCGGCCTGGCGGCCGCTACAGGCGCTGCGGGAGCGCGTCTCTTTCCAGACGAGGTTGGTGGCTTGGAAGGCAGCGGGCGCTCACGGGTCGTGGCGCGAAGGGGGCCGGCCGCCGATGTGCCTGTCATCCCGAGTGTTTACCCTGGTGGTGCGATGGTTAAGCTTACGCGTTGTGCTGCAGGGAATGAAATCCATCGGGGCAACAAGCTCAGGGTCCGTTCACTCCCGCAATCGCAGGGTCGCAAGGTTCGGGTCTGCGGCAATCTCCGCCTCCTCGAACGGCAGCGAGATCCACTGGCCGGCGGAGTACAGCCGGGTCAGGTCGGCGAAGTGGGGCGAGTCCGGCTCCGGGCTCTGGGAGTAGGTGAGCATCCCGCGAGCGTCCAGCCTGCCTTCGTCGTCCCAGGAGACCACCTGAATGTAGCTGTTGCCGCTGACGATGGGGGTGTATCCGGCTGACGGCGTCAGTTCGCTGACAATCATGCTCCACATCCCGGCCCAGCCTTCGCCACCGGGGATGGGCAGACGCTCGTCGTTGCGTTGTGCGTACTGGATCGTACCGAGTTCAGCGTCCAGGTCGATACCGTTGGCTTCGAGGCGCGTCTGCGCCACCGCCAGCGCGTGCAGCAGCGCCAGGCTGACGTCCGGGTCGGCCACGGCCAGGCCGTTGGGCGTATCCAGCGGGCTGCTGACCACGAACGGAATGGCGAACAGGTACTCCACGTCGCGGGCCTCGCGCCAGAATTCTCGCCACACATGCCCGCCACGGCTGTTGTTGGTCATGCGCCGGTCCCAGCCCGCCAGCGCTGTGCAGGCGGGCGCCACGCTCACCGTGCGGCCCTCCAGTTCGACCAGATCCGGCGACTGGCGGCACAACGCGAGCACGTCGTCGAGGAACAGTTCAGCGGCGTAGTTGCGCTGGCTGTAGAGCATGTTCTGCAACTGCTCCGGCGAGATGCTGCCGGTGGTTTCGAGTTGCTGGCGGATGAAGCTGAATCCGGCGCGGCTGCGCAGGCTCAGTGCAGTACGCTCCGAGCCGATGATGGGCGAGTAACCTTCGAGCGGTTGCTCGGGGTTGGCGATCCAGTAGCTGTCGTTGGCATTGGCCACGTAATCGTCGCGCTTGATGCGTGGCATCTCTTCGGCCGGCATGGCGCCGGGGATGGCCGAGCGCTCGTCATCGAGCCATTCGCACTCGGGATCGGCGCCATCCAGCACCACCACCCGCTCGGGTATCCCTTCGGGGCGCAGCCGGCAGATCTGCAGTTGCACCGCATCGAGGTTGGGGGTGACGCTGAGGTCGCCGTAGAAGGCGGTACCGTGGCGATCGGCGGCGATGGTGTTGGTCCAGGGCGTGCCCTGCAGGCTGATGGCAGCCTCGACCTCGTCGATGTTGGCTGCCCGGTGCAGGGCGTCGTAGGTGATCGCGCCGCGGTCGTTGTGCAGGTTGGCATCGCGCACCGCATAAGCTTTTGAGCGGGTCCAGGGCAGCTGCTGGGATGCCACCACCGGGCCGTAGTGCGTCAGGTAGACGCTGTGCTCCTCGGTGACCAGCGAGCCATCGGCGGCCAGGCGCTGCACCGCGACCGTCACCTGATCCATGTCGCGGTAGCGGCCGCCGTAGCGATAGCGCAGCGGGTTGCGGGGGTGCAGGGACAGTTCGTAGAGGGTCGCGCGGGTGGCGGTGGACACCGTATGCGTCCAGGCCACGTCCCTGTTGAAGCCGATGCCGATGCGGCTGGTGTTGTAGAGACTCACGCCCATTACATCCAACTCGCCCGGAATGGTGGTGTGGATCAGGTGAAAGCGCGACGGCCCATGCCAGGGGTAGTGGGGGTTGCCGAGCAGCAGCCCGTGGCCGGATTCGGTGGCGGCCCGGCCGAAGGCGACGGCGTTGCTGCCGTACCCCTCCGGCAGATCGAAATCGGTGACTGGCGCGCGCCCGAAAAAGCGACCCGGAGGCGGGGTTGCAGCGGCTACTTCATGGCGGTATCGGCCCAGGCCGTAACGGATGCCGACACCGACGGTGAGTTTGACCGCGTCGTCGGCCGTGATGGGGCGCAACCAGTCGGCGCCTGCACAGGATGCCGGCAGGCGCTGCCGGTGATCGCGCAGATAGCGGTTGTAGCCGGCCACATAGCCGCGGGCGAACGCTGCCGCGGCGGCGGTATCGTTGCGATGGAACGCGGCGATTCTGGGGTCGTCGAGAATCGCCTTGTGGAATATGTCGCTGGCGAGGTTGGCCTCGGTGTCGCCGAAGTAGCGGGACAGCTCACCGTTCACTACCACCACATCCCGGGCGATGACGCAGATGGCGTTGCGCGCGGTGGCATAGGCAAAGCCGTATCCGAGGCTTGCCCGGTCGGCGGCTTTGACGTGGGGGATGCCGTAGCTGGTCCAGCGGATTTCCGCATCCAGCGGCGTCGCTGGCAACCGCTTCGCCGCTGCGGCATCGCGCCCCGCTTCGCGCGTCTCGCGCTCGACTGGACGCCCGTCCACCGCCAGGCCGTTGCCGCAACCGGCCGCCGCGAGCAGCAGCAGGACGAGCCAGGGTTTCACGGACATGTCTCCCCTCCCAGACGAATCAGCAGCCGCCACCACCCTGTCGCGGCTGCTTCACCAGCTCGCAGCAGGATTCATGCCGACTCCACCTGCTGCGGGACCCCGTGTCAGCCGACTCGCCCGATTGACTCGCCGGAATTGACTCGCCCGATTTACGCGGCTTCCAGAATGCTCAGCTGCTCTCGCAGCTCACGCTTGAGGAATTTCCCGCTGGCGTTGCGCGGCAATGGGTCGGCCACGAACCACAGGTAGCGTGGCACCTTGTGAGCCGAGATGCGTGTCCGGCAGTGAGCGCGCAGTTCATCCGCGCTGACGTGCTCGCCGGGCTTGAAGTACACGGCAGCGCCGACTTCTTCGCCGAGGCGCTCATCGGCCACGCCGAATACGCTCACCTCAGCCACGGCGGGGTGTTCGAACAGGGCGCTCTCCACTTCGGCGCAGTACACGTTCTCGCCGCCGCGCAGAACCATGTCCTTGGCGCGGTCGACGATGAAGATGAAGCCGTCTTCGTCGATGCGGGCGATGTCACCGGTGTGCAGCCAACCATCGGTAATGGTTTCCGCCGTGGCATCTGGTCGATTGATGTAGCCGCGGATCACCGGCGCGCCACGCACCCACAGTTCGCCCACCTCGCCGGCCGGCAGAGCGTTGCCGTTGGCGTCGACGGTCTTCACTTCGAACGATGGCATGGCGGGCCCGCAGCTGGCGGGTTTGTCGATGAAGAAGTCGCCGGAGATGGAGGTGATGATGCCGCAGGTTTCGGTCATACCGTAGCCGGTGCTCGGCCGCGCCGTCTTCACCCGGGCGTCGATCTTGCCGACCAGGTCGGGGTGCAGTTGCGCGCCGCCGCCGCCGAGGGCTAACAGTGACGAGGTGTCGTAGCTGTCGAACTCCGGATGGGAAATGAGCTCCCGCGACATCACCGGCACCCCGGAGAGGGCGGTGATGCGCTCGCGCTCGACCAGCTTCAGGGCCTCCAGGGCGTCCCACTTGTACATGCACACCAGCTTGCCGCCGCTCAAGGTGGCGGCATGGGAGACGCAGTTGTTGGCGGTGACGTGGAACAGCGGCGTGGTCAGCAACGATGCGCCGGGCGGCGGGACTTCGCCTGCCGCCGGCACCGGCACCACGCCCAGCCGCTGGCCGACGGTGGAGACGCAGGTGCCCCAGAACGCCATGTTCATGACGTTGGCGACGCAGCCCCGGTGGGTCAGCTGGGCGCCCTTGGGATTGCCGGTGGTGCCCGAGGTGTAAAAGATGCAGGCATCGCTGTCGCGATCGATGTTCGCCTCGGGCAGTTGCCCGCCGTGGCTGACGAGTTGCTGCCACGGCGTCACGTGCTCGGGCGCATCGATAGGCAGGCGCACGCCCACCAGAATCATGGGAGGAATCTCGGCCTGATGCTCGCGCACCCGCTCGAGACGCTCCTGGTCGGCGATCATGACCTTGGGCTGGGAGTCCTGCATGCCGAACACCAGCTCCCGGCCGACCCACCAGGCGTTCACGCCCACCACCACGGCGCCGATAGAGACGGTAGCCCAGTAGCTCAGCAGCCACTCCGGATAGTTGCGCATGGCGATGGCGACCCGGTCGCCGGGCCCCACGCCCTGAGCCTGCAGCCAGCAGGCGATGGACGCCACCTGGCGATGGGCTTCGGCGTAGCTGATGCGCTCGTCGTGGTACACCAGGTAATCGCGCTCGCCGTAGGCGGCGGATGCCAGCCACAGGTCGCGCAGGCTGGCTGGCGCGTTGACGTAGCTGCGGATCGGGTGGCCGCGAACTTCCACCTCCTCGATCTCGAACTGGGCCCCCGGCGCGGTCAGCTCGCTCCAAACCTCTCTAAGCTGATCGTACATCGTCATCGAACATGTCTCCCCTGGTGTGGCGAATACTCTAGAATGAATCGAGTCGGCATCGCCGCGGCTGCCCGCGGGGTGGCCGAAAAAAAATCAACCACGGATGGTAGCGGGCCGCTTCCGGGAATGCACCTGTGAGCGAAGCGGCGAGTCCGGAGGGCAGGCCGGACTGGAGCCTGGGTTGAAGAAGGTGTTAAATTGCCGCTAGATAAAACGCGTTCCAAATTGACCACCATCAGGGGGAGACCACCATGGATTTCGATATTCCGCAGGATATTCAGCAACTGCTCGACCGGCTCGATCAGTTCATCGAAGACGTCATCAAGCCGCTGGAGCAGCAGGACGACAACATCCGTTTCTTCGACCATCGCCGCGAGGATGCCCGTACCGATTGGGAGCGCGGCGGTCTGCCGAACGAAGAGTGGGAGCAGTTGCTGCACAAGGCCAAGCGCCTGGCCGACGAAGCCGGCTTCTACCGGTATCCGCTGGCCAAAGCTCATGGCGGCATGGATGGCACCAACCTCGGGATGGCGATCATCCGCGAGCACCTGGCGGTAAAGGGCCTGGGGCTGCACAACGATCTGCAGAACGAGCATTCCATCGTCGGTAACAACGTCGGTCTGCTGCTGATGCTGCAGTACGGCACCGAAGAGCAGAAGGCCGAGTGGCTCGACGACCTCATGCACGGTCGGCGCGGCTTCGCCTTCGGCATCACCGAGCCGAACCACGGCTCAGATGCGACCCACATGGAAACCAATGCGGTGCGCGACGGCGACGAGTGGGTCATCAATGGCGAGAAGACCTGGAATACCGGCATTCACAAAGCCCAGTACGACATGGTCATGGCGCGCACCAGCGGCAAGGCGGGTGACGGCGAAGGCATCACCGCGTTCCTGGTGCCCATGAAGGGCGACGGGGTAAAGATCGAGGAAATGCTCTGGACGTTCAACATGCCCACCGATCACGGCCGGGTGTCGTTCACCAACGTGCGGGTATCCCACGCCAGCATCTTCGGTGGTGAGGGCCGCGGGCTGCAGGTGGTGCAGCACTTCTTCAACGAGAACCGCATCCGTCAGGCGGCCTCGAGCCTGGGTGCCGCGCAGTTCTGCATCAACGAGTCGGTCAAGTACGCCATGGAGCGCAAGCCGTTCGGCAAGCCGCTGTCGTCGAACCAGGGCATCCAATTCCCGCTGGTGGAACTGCAGACCCAGTGCGAGATGCTGCGGGCGCTGATTCACAAGACCGCCTGGCAGATGGACAAGGACGGCGCGTTCTCGGTGTCCGACAAGGTATCCATGTGCAACTACTGGGCGAACCGCCTGTGCTGTCAGGCATCCGACCAGGCCATGCAGGTGCACGGCGGCCTTGGCTACTCCCGCCACAAGCCGTTCGAGCACATCTATCGCCATCATCGCCGCTACCGCATCACCGAGGGCGCGGAAGAGATTCAGATGCGTCGGGTGGCAGGCTACATGTTCGGCTACATGAAGCAGCGCGCGCCCAAGGGCGTGCGGATAGACGACTAGCGATGGAGCGGACGCAGTTCGAAGCCAACCTGGCCGCGGTACTTACCCGAGAGATCCCCGACTGCCGCGCTATGCGGTCGGTGGAGCGGCTCTCGGGGGGCGCCAGCCAGGAGACCTATCGCATCACGGTAGATACGGCAGACGGCGAGCGCCTGGTGTGCATGCGCCGGGCGCCGGGCGGGGTGGTGCTGCACGCGGAAACCAGCAGCGCGGCACCGGGTCTCGCCACCGAAGCCCTGCTGATGCAGTTGGCGCGCGACGCCGGGGTGCCGGAGCCCGAGGTCTATCACGTGCTGACACCGGAAGACGGGCTCGGTGAAGGCTTCATCATGGAGTGGCTCGAAGGCGAGGCCCTGGGGGCGCGGATCGCCCGTTCCCCCGAACTGGCTGCGATACGCCCGCGGTTGGCCTACGAGTGTGGCCAGATCATGGCGCGCATTCACAGCATCGACCTCGACACCACCGGATTGCGCGACCTGCTGGCGGTCAACACGCCGGAGCAGTTCGTGCGCCAGACCTGGGAGCGTTATCAGCTGCTGGGCACGCCGCAGCCGATGATCGACTACACCGCCCGCTGGCTGCTCGACCACCTGCCCGGCAGTCCGCGCATGACGCTGGTGCACAACGACTTCCGCAACGGCAACTTCATGGTGAACGAGCAAGGCATCAATGCGGTGCTCGACTGGGAGGTCGCGCATATCGGCGATCCGATGCGGGATCTGGGGTGGATCTGCACCAACTCCTGGCGCTTCGGGGTCGCCGATAAGCCGGTGGGCGGTTTTGGCGAGTATCAGGATCTGTTCGCCGGGTACGAGTCGATCTCCGGCGAGCGGGTCGATCCGCAGCACGTGAAGTTCTGGGAGGTGTTCGGTTCCTTCTGGTGGGCGGTAGGTTGCCTCGGCATGGCCGAGCATTACCGCTCTGGCCCGGATCAGACGGTGGAACGCCCGGCCATAGGGCGGCGCTCGTCGGAATGTCAGGTGGATTGCGTCAATCTGTTGATTCCCGGTCCGGTGGAACTGGTCCCCGAGCGTGATCTGCGCGACAACGACGACATGCCGCGGGTCGACGAGTTGCTGGTGTCGGTGCGCGACTTCCTGCGCGGCGACGTCATGGCCACCACGTCCGGCCGCACCAACTTTCTCGCTCGGGTAGCCGGTAACAGCCTGGACATCGTCTTGCGGGAGCTGAAGCTCGCCGATCCTCACCGATCGCGGGAGCACGCCAGGCTGAGCGCTCTGCTCGGCGCCGAGGGCAGCCTGTCGGAACTGCGATGGCAGCTCACCCGCGCCCTGCGGGATGGCTCGATGCGGTTGGATGCGCCGGGCCTCGAGGAGCATCTGCGAGCCACGGTGGTGAATCAGATCGCCATCGATCAGCCCAAGTACCCGGGCTTCAAGACGGCGCTGGCCAACCGGGACGCGGCAGCCGCCCCCGGCGACCGCTAGCTTGTCCTGCCGCCGGGCGGCTGCCGCGCCGTGAGAGCATCGGGCGCGGCCCCGAGCTTGCGGCAAACGCTGCTGGATGTTCCCCGGGTATCACCGGGGAGCTGGCGCCAGCTCGGTTGGCTGCGACGCTGGCTGATAACCAGCCGCGCCGCCGTGCTGCCCCTCACCTTGTGTTCGGCGCTGTTCGGCGGGCTGCTGGCATTGCCGTGGACGCCCCAGGAAGGCGCCCGACTGATGCTGGTGACCGCCGCTCTGGTATTTGCCCACGCCACCAGCAACCTGATCAACGATGCGGTGGATTGGTTGAGGGGCCTCGACCGCGACAGTTACTTCCGCGTCCGCTACGGCGCGCACCCTCTGGCCCAGGGCCTCATCAGCCCAGCGATGTTTGCCGTGATGCTGCTCGCGACCGGCGGCGCAGCCGTGTTTCTGGGGCTGGCCGTGTGTCGGCAGGCGGGCGCCCCGGCCTACTGGCTGGCCGGGGCGGGGGCGCTGCTGCTGCTGTTCTACACCTGGCCGCTGAAGCGGCTAGGCTTGGGCGAGATAGCCGTGTTCCTGGTCTGGGGCCCGATGATGGCCGGAGGAACCTATTGGGTCGTCAGTGGCGATTGGGGCGCGGAGATCGCCGCGCTGACGGCGATTTTCGGCCTCGGCGCCACCGTGGTGGTTTTCGCCAAGCATACCGACAAGCGCCGCGATGACGCTGCGCGCGGCATCCATACCCTGCCGGTGCTGCTCGGGCCGCGCTGGGCGCCCCGCCTGCTGGCGCTGCTGGCCGTGGCCCAGCTGGCGGCAGGCATCGGCTGGGCTTGGCTGACCGGCAGTTGGGCCTATCTGCTGCTGCTGCTGGCGCTGCCGGCGCTGGGTTCTTTGGTCAACATCTGCCTGCGGCGCCGACCCACGGCGCGCCCGAAACGCTATCCACTGAACCTGTGGCCCCTGTGGTACACGGTGGCCGGCTTCCGCTTCGCCCGAGCGACGGGGCTTGCGCTGGTGGCCGCCGCTTTCGTGCACGGCGCCTGGTGACGCTGGCCCCGGCGACCCCTGGGTCAAAGAACCACCCGCCAGCCGGCCAGCACGCCGAAGCCCAGAAACATGATCGCTGCCGCGCGGTGCAACCAGCGCAGCGGAACCCTGCGCAGCAGCGTGCGCCCCGCCCAGATGCCGAGCGCGGAGACTGCGATCAGCGCGGCGGTCGCCCCGACCCACACCGGCAGCGGTGGCAGGGTGCCCGCCAGAGCCGCTACCGCGATCTGGGTCTTGTCGCCGAACTCGGCGGCGAAGATCAGCAGCAACGTGGTGAGAAACACACCGTGCTTGGGCACCTCCGGCAGCCCGTCAGTCGCGGCATGATCGGCGTTGCGCCAGGTGAGGACGCCGAAGACGATGAAGATGGCGGCGACGACACCGGCGGTCAGCCGCTCTGGCACCCACGCGGCCACGCCCACGCCGAACAGCACCGCCAGGGCATTGAGCAGCACGAACGCGATGGCCGCGCCGAGCATTACCGGCAGGTGACGGTGCCGCATGGCCAGAGTCATGCAGACCAGCTGGCTCTTGTCGCCGAATTCCGCCAGTGCGATCAGTGAGAAGCTCGACGCGGCTACGGAAATGAATTCAGGCGAGGCGGGCATGGAACGCTGGCTGGCTCACGCCGACTCGGTGTCGCAATGCCGGCGCAAGAGTCTGCTACCGAGGCTGCAGTTCGAACAGCCACAGAGCGCCCGATTGCACGTCTGCGGCGGTGGCCGATCGTCGATACTTGCGGTTCAGTTCCACCACCAGCGGCTCGATCAGTGAGCTGTCGTTTGCATCCACCCGAATGAGCTGGCGCGGATACAGCATCGCGCCGCCGACCCGCAACAGGGCGCGCCCGTCCCGTTCGGCGTGCGGCGGCCACTGCTTCCACAAGCGCCCCAAGCCGCTGTTCATGTAGCCAGACGGAATGAAGATGCGGCCATCGTGCAGCAGGATCCACGTGGTTCGTGAGCGTGGCGGTTTCATGAGCTGGAACTCGACGGTGTCGAGGCCGCGGACGAAATCCCAGTCGGGGTCGGGCCCGAGGTGGAATTCGCCCGAGGTGAAGGGCCCGCCGGCTACCATCCCGATGGGGCCGTCGGAGAATCGCGCTGCTACCACCAGCAAACCGATGATGATCAGGGCCAGGACGAGTACCCCGCCGACAAATCGCAGGATCAGCAACCGCGCGCTCCGCTTGGCCTGAACATAACGTGGAGATTGCGTCGGAATGTGCACCGGATCAAGTCTTGGGGGTGGTGTGATCGAGGTTTTCGGAGCGGGGCCAGGGATCGCGGCTGCGTCTGGGGCATGATGGCTGTCGTCTTGATTGGGAGCCAGAGCCGCTCATGCAGTGTTGCAAGCCGCACGGAAGATTGGCTCTGCTGATGGTGCTGGGCTTTCTGGCCGCGTCCCCAGGTGCCGGCGCCCATGCGCCCGCCGCCACCCATGGCTGCGCTGCTCCCAGCCGCCCGGCAGACGACCAGGACGATGCTCTGTGGCAGGCCTACCTGGGTGCCGTGGATGACTTCCGGGGTTGCATCAGCGACTACGCCGCCGCCAACCAGGCAGCGGCGGCTGCCCATACACGGGCGGCCCACGATGCCGTCGAGGTCTGGAACCGGTTCGTGCGTGACAATCTCAATGTGCCCCAGGATTTCCCGTGGCCGCCGCCAGGGGCCGTCGGCCCGCGCTAGCTTGCGCGGGCCCGCGTTAGCTAACGCGGAGCGGGGCCCCGGGGAGAGACGAACGGCGGCATCTCCAGGGTCGGTATCAGCCGCTGCTGCAGGCGCCCCAGCAGGCCGGGGGTTACCAGTTCCTCGAAATCGTCGAGACCGAAGGTCAGGCGCAGCCGCTCAGGCTCGTGGGCGATCGCTTCGAGGCGAGTGCTGCCCGCCAGCGGGGGCAGGGGTAGATAGGTACGAAACAGCGCCGCTACGTAGTTCGGCACGCCCAGCACGCTGGCGCGTTTCGGTTGCAGCACGAACCAGCCGTTGACCACCTCCAGCCGCGCTTCCAGCTTCGCCAACGGAAACCCGGCGATCTCGGTGTGCACGATCAGTGCATCGTCCCCGAGCTCCAGGCGGTAAGGCAGGTCGAATCGCTGCAGCCAACGGTCGAGGGACGCTTTGCCCACGGCAATCTCCACCCGCGGCCCCTGCACCTGCACCTTCCCCGGCAGGCCGGGAACGAAGCGAACCTTGTCGGCCAGCCACACTACCTGCTGCAGTTCCATCCAGGCGGTGGCCAGGCCCGCAAGCTCCAGCCGGGCCTGCTCGAAGCGATCGGGAAACGGCAGGCCGCTGGCCTTTGCCCAGTGAATGCGCACCGGCAGCTCGAAGTAGGAGCTGACCAATTGGTCGATGATGGTGGAGCTGGCGCCGGTGGACATGATCGATAGTGTACCCGGAATCCGGCGCCGGCTGCTCACCGCCTCTTCAGAAGCGGTAAGCCAGGTTCAGACCGAAGGCCCACGGATCGATCTTCACCGTCCCCAGCTTCGCGCCATCCAGCTTGGCGTCGGTCTCGAT
This sequence comes from Pseudomonadales bacterium, assembly GCA_047920935.1. GTDB lineage: Bacteria > Pseudomonadota > Gammaproteobacteria > Pseudomonadales > Azotimanducaceae > UBA7803. The sequence goes on from JBLRXD010000019.1 coordinate 21,022, forward strand.
GTCCAGATAGCGCACGTCGGCGTTGAGGAACCAGTTACTGCCGAGCGCCACGTCGACGCCGAACACGGCGGCCGCGCCGACGGAGTTGTCGAGGCTGAGATTGGTTCCTGCCAACGCGCCCTTGGTGCTTTCGTCGAAAAACAATGTGACGTTCAGTCCGGCGCCCAGGTAGGGCTGGATCGCGCCGTCGGGCAGAAAGTGATACACGACGCTCAAGGTCGGTGGCAGGTGCTTGGTGGAAGCAACGGTGGGGCCGTCCACCAGGGCGATGTCGTGCTCGAACGGCAGGGCGGCCAGCAACTCGACGCCCCAGTTGCCATTGAGCATGTACAGCACGTTGAAAGTGAGCATGGTGTCGCTCTTCACGTCGACGATGTCGCTGTTGTTCGACTTCGGGCTGATGTGATGGAATCCGCCGCGAACCACCCAGTCGCCCGGTTCGTGAGCGTGGCTCGCAGTGCTGCCCATGGTCGCAACAAGGCAGCAGGTCAGCAGGTACAGGGAAGGGTTTCCGGGTGTCATTGATGGTACTCCTGATCGCTCGCATCGAGCGGTTGTTGATGGCCCGTGCTTTATAGGAATCCGCCACTGACAGAGGAATACGCATAAGCCGCAGAACCGCCGCTGACGTCACCCCGATTGATCCTGATCAAATCGCCGCTGCTGGTTTCCCAACAATTCCGCTATCGCGTTTTGCCGGGTACGCCTCTATCCTTGCCCCATGTCAGCCCCACGCTATACACCCCGGGACATGCTCGATGCCCTGGTCGGGATACCCACGGTCTCGCGAGACTCGAATCTCGATCTGATCCGGTTCGTTGCGGAGTATCTCGCCAGCCACGGAGTCGAAGCTCGGCTGGTGCAAAGTGACTGCGGTCAGAAAGCCAATCTGTACGCCACCGTCGGGCCCATGGCGCCCGGTGGCGTGGTGCTTTCCGGGCATACCGACGTGGTGCCCGTGGACGACCAGGATTGGCACACGGATCCATTCCGCATCGCCCTGCGCGATGGCCGCCTGTACGGCCGCGGCACCTGCGACATGAAGGCCTTCATCGCGATCGCCCTGGCGCTGGTGCCCGACATGCAGCAGCTTCGCGTGCCCATTCACCTGGCGCTCTCTTACGACGAGGAGATCGGTTGTCTCGGCGCGCCGCGCTTGATCGAGGCCATCGTCGCCAATCTGCCGCGACCGCGGGCGGTGATCGTCGGTGAGCCCACGGAGATGCGCGTCGTGACCGCGCACAAGAGCATGTTCATCTTCGAGACCGTGGTACGGGGCTTCGAAGCTCATTCGAGCAAGCAGAACCTCGGCGTGCCGGCGGTGATGGTGGCGGGCCGGCTGATCAACTGGCTGGCCGAACGGCAGGCACGCAACCGTGAGCAGGCCGCTGCCGACAGCCCGTTCGAACCTGGCTACTCCACCCTGCACTGCGGCGTGGTGCACGGCGGAACGGCGCAGAACATCACCGCGAAATCCTGTCGGTTCATCACCGACATCCGCACTCTGCCGGATGAGGACCCCATGGATTTCTTCCGGGAGTTCCAGCGCTTCGCCAGAGAGGAACTGGAGCCGGAGATGCACCGGGTGCACCCGGATACCGGCATCAGCTTCGATATTCGTTCTCAGGTTCCGGGCTTCTGCGCGGCCGAGGACGAGCCGGCGGTGGTGCTCGCCAAGCAGGTGACCGGGCAGAACAGCACCGAATGCGTCGCCTACGGTGCCGAGGCCGGGCAGTTCCAGCAGGCCGGGCTGTCGGTGGCCATCTGCGGCCCCGGCAGCATCGACCAGGCCCATCAGCCCAACGAGTACATCAGCCTCGAGCAGTTCGAGCAGGGCGTCGGCTTCATGCGCCGCCTGGTCGCCACCCTCTCATAAGCCCAAACTTTGCGTAGGAGCCTTCCGTAGGAGCCTTCTCCAGAAGGCGATGCCGAATGCGATCGGCATCGCGATCAGGAGATCGCTTTCATTGGTCGCTCCTACATGATGCGGCACGCCGGTGGGTAGCCGGCGGCGGTGGCGAACTGCTCCACCTCGCGCCACACGCGCATGATGTTGCCGCCCAGGATCTTCTCGATGGCGGCTTCGTCGTAGCCGCGGCGCAACAGGCCGGCCACCAGGTTGGGATAGGTGCTGACGTCTTTCAGGCCCACGGGCAGGCTGTCACCAACGCCGTCGTAGTCGGAGCCCAGCCCTACGTGGTCGATGCCGGCGACCATCACCGCGCGATCGATGTGATCGAGCACGTCGTCCAGATCGGCGAACGGGTAGGGGTGTTGCGCGCGGTAGTCGTCGTTGAAGCTGGCGAGTCGGGGGTCGTCCTCGGTCACGTCCGGCTGAGCCCGCAGTTGCTCCAGGGCCTGGGTGCGGGCCTCGCTCCAACGGCCGGCTTCTGCGGTGAGGAAGATGGAGCCGAAGCTGATCTGGATCACCCCACCGTTGCGGCCGAGCGCCTCGACCATGTCGTCGGCCATGTTGCGCTGCCAGCCCGGGGTGAAGTGGCGCAGCGACGAGTGGCTGGCGATCACCGGCGTCTGACTCAGCTCGATCACCTGCCAGAAGGCCGCATCGGAGATGTGCGACACGTCCACCATGACGCCCCGCTGATTCATGACCGGGATCAGCTCCCGGCCGAACGGCGACAGCCCGCCCCAGCCTTCGTCGGTGTCGTAGGAAGAATCGGAAATATGGTTCGACCTGGAATGCGTGAGGGTGATGTAGCGCACGCCGCGGTCGCGGAACTCGTCCAGCACCTCGAAACTGCCCTCCAGCGGCCCGCCGTTCTCCATGCCCAGCGGCATGGCGATCAGGCCGTCCGCCTTGGCGCGGTCGATGTCGGCGGCGCAGGTGGCGATGGTGAACTTGTCCGGGTGCGCGCGGGTCAGCGCCTCGACGTCATCGATCATGCCGTGGGCGAAAGCCCGAGCATCGCCGGCTTCGTCTACCCTGGCAGGGATGTAGATCGACATGAACAGCGCGTCCAGCCCACCTGCCACCGCCCGGGGATAGTCGAAGTCGCCGTCCGGCGTCGCCTCGCCGACGTCCTGAAACTTCAGGTGCAGCCGGTAGGGCACGTCGATGTGGGTATCGACGATGAGCAACCGCTGCGCCAGTTGCTCTGCGCGGGCCTGCACATCGGTTGCGGCTCCGAGATCCTGGCGCGGATCGATGTCCGCTCTGGGTGTCGCGTCCAGATTGGCGGTGTCGCCGGATTGGCCGCAACTGGCGAGGGCGACGATGGCGGCGATGGCGACGGCGACTTTAAGTTGGATCATGCGTCATGGTCTCTCAGGTGATCGAGTCACCGACAGCGCGGCCGGCTTGGTGCTCGCGCGATGTTCACACGGGCCCCCGACGCAGACAAGACGTGACACTCAGGCAATGGCCCGGCCTCGCGTGCCGCGGCGCGTCTGGAATCGCCTTCTGGAGAAGGCTCCCACAACCTTGGGTTAGAATGCAGCCTTTGGTTGAGCAGAGCGGCGATTCATGACCACCATCAAGCAGCAGGACGTCATCCAGAGCGTGGCAGACGCGCTTCAGTTCATCTCCTACTACCACCCGGTGGATTTCATCCGCGCCATGCGCGAGGCCTGGGAGAAGGAAGAATCGCCCGCGGCCAAGGCAGCGCTGACCCAGGTGCTGGTGAACTCCCGCATGTGCGCCGTCGGCAAGCGCCCCATCTGCCAGGACACGGGCATCGTCATCGCCTTCGTGGAGGTGGGCATGGACGTGCGCTGGGAGGCGGACATGAGCCTCGACGACATGATCAACGAGGGCGTGCGCCGCGCCTACGCTCACCCCGACAACGTGCTGCGGGCCTCGGTGCTCGCCGATCCCGACGGCAGCCGCGCCAATACCAAAGACAACACTCCGGCGGTGATCCATTACAAGATCGTTTCGGGCGACCAGGTGAACATCGAGATTGCGGCGAAAGGCGGCGGCAGCGAGGCCAAGGCCAAGTTCGCCATGTTGAATCCGTCGGATTCGGTGGTCGACTGGGTGTTGTCGGTGGTGCCGCAGATGGGCGCCGGCTGGTGCCCGCCCGGCATCCTCGGCGTGGGCATCGGCGGCACCCCGGAAAAGGCCATGCTGCTGGCCAAGGAGTCGATGATGGCGCCCATCGATATTCACGAGTTGCGCGCCCGGGGGCCCCAGTCCCATGCCGAGGAGATGCGCCTGGAGCTGTTCGACAAGGTCAACGCTCTGGGCATTGGCGCCCAGGGCCTCGGCGGCCTCACCACGGTGATGGACGTCAAGGTCAAGGAGTACCCCACCCACGCCGCCAACAAACCGGTGGCGGTGATTCCGAACTGCTCGGCCACCCGGCACGTGCACTTCACCCTCGACGGCTCCGGGCCAGCCGTGTTCGAAGCGCCCGATCTCGCGGAGTGGCCGGACATCGCTTTCGAGCTCGGCGACGACGTTCGCCGGGTCGATCTCGACACGCTGACGTCCGGCGAGGTGGGCACCTGGAAGGCCGGGGATACGCTGCTGCTCTCCGGCAAGCTGCTCACCGGCCGCGATGCGGCCCACAAGAAGCTGGTGGACCTCATGGAGCGGGGCGAGCCGCTGCCGGTGGATTTCACCAACCGGGTGATCTACTACGTGGGGCCGGTGGATCCGGTGCGGGACGAAGTGGTGGGCCCGGCCGGCCCCACAACCGCCACCCGCATGGACAAATTCACCCGCCCGCTGCTCGAGAACACCGGCCTCATCGGCATGGTGGGCAAGGCCGAGCGCGGTCCGGCCGCCATCGACGCCATTCGCGACAATGCCGCCGTCTACATGATTGCCGTGGGCGGCGCCGCCTACCTGGTGGCGAAGGCCATCACCAGATCCACCCTGCTGGCGTTCCCGGAGCTCGGCATGGAGGCCATTTACGAGTTCGAGGTGAAGGACATGCCGGTGACTCTGGCGGTCGACGCCCGAGGCGAATCGGTGCATCGGGAAGGGCCGCGCATCTGGGCGGCAAAGATCGCTGAGCGGGGTCCCGCCGAGCGCATTCCCACCACGGCGCTCTGAGCCGGCATGCGACATCAGCCCATCAATCGGCGGGAGT
>JBLRXD010000020.1:0-25962 GCA_047920935.1 Pseudomonadales bacterium
GTATTGTACGCGGAACTGTCAAATAATTGAATACAAGAATCGAACACTACACTAGGAGCTGACTGCACCCGCGAGGTGGAACGCCACGTTCGCGAAACTGTGGCCGGGTACGGGCACGAGCAGACTACCCGTCTTGAAACGCAACCAACCGCCCACGACGCTGCCGACGAAAGGAAACAGCGCCGACAGGACGTCGAAATCGAACGCCCCGGCCGCATAGCCGAGGCCGTGCCACACTGCAAACAATATAGCCGTTGCCATGATCACCGCCCACGGCATCCGGTCAGGCACCTGCTTGCCGTGGATCAGTCCCATCAGGATCGCGGGAGCGATACCTCGGTAGACCATCTCCTCTGCGGTGCCAGGCATCAGCGCCTGAAAAACCAACGTCTCCGCATCGGGGGCACCGGGCTGGAACAGCAACCCCAGGCTCGCGCCCCACACGGTGAATCCGGCAACGGCAACGAGTGCGAGCCTTGGCGCGTTCTGCTCGAGCCTCAGTCCGACGCTCTCCGGACGAATTCGCAGCGCGATGATCATTCCCGCGGACAGCAGGATGCTGTAAATCTTGCCGGTCCAGTTCCAATTGCCGTCGACGATTGCAAAAGCACCGCTGCTGCTCGCCAAGCCCGTCACCAGGTCATCCAAACCCAGGTAGATGGCGCAGCCGCCTGCCAGCGCGAACGTGGTAGTTCTGTCGAAAACTCTGGCGGTCAGGAAGACCGCAAACGCAATCCCGGCAAACGCGAGCGAGAAGATCAACGCCTCCAAGTCAGGATACTTCGAGCGGGATCTCGAGCGTGTTGACGAAGCGGTTGAACGAGACGAACAGCTCCATGACGGCGAGCGCTTCGATGATCTCTGAGTCGGTGGTGCCCACCTGGCGGGCAACGGCGATCTGCGCATCGGAAGCGCCATGGGGATCACGGTTGGCCTGACGGGTCAGGGCCAGCAGCGCCCGCTCCTTGGGCTCGAAGTTCCCTGCCAGCGGATCGCGCAGCAGGCGCTGGACCTCTTCGCCCGCGACGCCCAGGGCGAGCAACGCCTGCGAATGGTGTTCAACGCAGTAGCGGCAGTCGTTGTCGTTGGACACCACCACCGCGATACTTTCCTTCAGCTTCCGCGACAGACTGCCCTGCAGCATGACGGTTCTGACGCGCATCCAGTTGGTCTCGAGCACGTCCGGGTTATGGGCGTACACTCGGTACAGGTTCGGAACCGATCCCTGAGCGGCTTCTATCTCCTTGAAAATCCGCGCGACACGCGCGTCGCCGCCAACCCCTTCCACCAGACGCAAGCGCGCCCGTGCGGGACGCACCTCGGAGTCCGCGCCTCGGCTCCGCAAGCCAGCTACATCGAGAGCCGCGCCTGATTCGCCCGCCTGGCGCGCTTCGTCCTCGCGCAACCGCTCTTCCAGCGCGCGCTGAACCCGCTCGATGAACGCCTCGGAAACCTCCTCCGGCTGCTCGCTCGCGGCCCTGCGGGTGAGCGCAATGGTGCGTCGGAGATTTCCCGTAAAAGCGCGGCAGTGCTTGCACATCGCCAGATGCAGGCCCACGGCGAGCTTTCGCCGCAGCGTCAGCGTGCCGTCCAGATAATCGCTGGACAGGCTGGTAACGTCGCGGCAGGTCAGCATTGCCCGGTCTCCTTGAAGCGCTCGATCATGGCGAACATACGCTGGCGGGCCCGATGCAGCATGACCCTCATATTGGTCTCGCTCAGGCCGACGATGTTACAGACCGCTTCGGCAGACATCTGCTGCTGCTCGCGCATGATCAGAACGGCCCGATGATTTTCCGGGAGAAGCTGCAGGTGTTTGCGCAGACATTCCTGCAGCGCCGCCAGCTCGAGTTCCTGCACCGGGTCAGACTGATCGAGATCCCATCCGCGAGGCTCGAGCGCCCAGCGGCCGCTGCCGTCGAAACGGCTGAGGAGCTCCGGCTCAAGCGGCCCATCGACATCGATCTGCACCTCACGCTTGCGGCGCCGGAGCCGGTCACGTGCCCGGTTCGCCGTAATCGTGCACAGCCACGTCTTGAGGCTCGAGCGCCCTTCGAACCCCGCGATCGCGTCGATGACGACCACCCACGTTTCCTGAACCACGTCTTCCGCCACGCTCGGGTCGCAGAACGACCGGGCGGTGGCGATCATCGCCGGCGTGTACGTCGTGACCGCTCGACGATAGGCGGCGGCGTCGCCGCGCCGCAGCTGATCGACGAGATCGTCGTCACTGGTTTGCGAACCTGCCATGCCGGTGTTCATGGGTGCCCGATTCCGCGGACGGGCGTTCGCCCGGACCCTCGGCGGGGATGATGCCACAGCCCCGTAGGGGAACATAAGGCCCGCCGAAACGGCTATCTTCTGATGAACGGCGTTTCAGGAGGCCTGCACCACGTTTTCTGACTGGGCCGCACCGACGCCGCATCGGCGTTGCCGGCCGCTCGAGTCATGCCGACGGCTTCAAAGTGAGTCATGTAGGTGGTCCTTTACGTGCAGAAGTCGTTGTGTGCTGCCGGAGCCACCGTGTCAGCTACCGGCCGAAACCTCGTACCACGGGGTCGGATTGATCGGGCAGCGATAGCGGAATCCGCCTTCCTCGATGAAAACACGCGTGGTGCGGACCTGGCCGGGCTCGAGCGGAAACATATCGAGCTGTTTGCCGTTCGCGTCCTGGATGTGCGGGCGTCTACTGAAACGAAATATCCCAGAGCATCCGGGAATCATGCCTCTGCGTTCAGGCCGCTTCCGTTGGCGTCAGGACACACGGATGCGACGGAAGCCGCTTCCGGCGCGCCTTCAAGAGGATTCGCGGCGTTGCGCCCGGAACGGTTCGGCGGGAAGCGCGGCAGCGATCATTACCTCGCACATAATTGCGCTGGCGTCAGCCTGGGCGATAGGGTTCGGGCACGTTCCGTCGCATGCTAACCCCTATGCATTACTCGCTCCCGACACGCTTCGACACGTCGCTTCCTCTCGAGGTCGTCGCCTACCGCTCCTGGAGCGCGATGAAATCCGGGGTGATGGTCTGGCTGTGGTACCTGAACGTGATCTACTGGATCGGCTTCTTTCATCTGGATCGGCCCGAGGGTCGCTGGGCGGTAGTCGCTTATCTCGCCGTCGGCCCGGTGATCGTCATGATGGTCGTGGCACAACGCGGGCTCACACGTCTGTCCGGGCTGATTCACTTGCCATGGGTGCCGTTCGTGCTGTGGCTGGGACTGCGTCTCTACACGGACGCACTCGGTCCTGCCGTGTCGTCTGCCGGTGGATGGTCGTTCCTCGCCTGGCTGCATCTGCTGTTCTGGTCGACGTTGATCTGTCTCGTACTCGACGTCCTCGACGTCGCCCGCTGGCTCGCAGGCGAGCGCTACGTCATCGGCACGCCGGCCGCGCATGCGGCGGGGGCGTCGAAGCTGGCGCGAACTGGAGCGTGATCCCATGAAGCTCGGCGCGATGATCTTTGCCACCGACCAGACCATCCAGGTCACCAGGCTCGCACCCGCGCTCGAGGCGCGCGGCTTCGAGTCGCTGTGGATCCCCGAAAAGACTCACCTGCCCGTAAGCCGCAAAACACCCTGGCCCGGCGGTAACCTGCCAGAGTGGTACAAACGAACGTCGGATCCGCTGGTCACGCTGGCCGCGGCCGTCGGCGTCACGACGCGCCTGCGGCTCGGTACCGGCGTCGTCCTGGTACCGATCCACGATCCGGTGACCATGGCCAAGGCGGTAGCAACGCTCGACTGGCTGTCGGCCGGCCGCGTGGAATTCGGCATCGGCTACGGCTGGAACCGGGAGGAGTTCGCCACCCACGGGGTCGATATCGACGAGGCACGCGACATCATGCGGGAGCACACGGCGCTGATGTGCGCACTCTGGTCGAACGAGGTCGGCAGCTTCGCCGGCCGCCATGCGCGGGTGGCGCCCTCGTGGAGTTGGCCGAAGCCGGTGCAGCAACCGCGCCCTCCGATCCACATCGGCGCCCGCGCCAGCCGCGCGGTGTTCGAGGACATCGCAGCCTATGGCGACGGGTGGCTGCCGATCGAGGGATACGGCGACGTGCTGCCCCACATACCACGTCTGCACGCGGCATTCGAGGCAGCGGGCCGCGACCCGGCCGAAGCCGTTATCAGCGTCTACTCGTCGTCGGGCGATCCGGATCTGCTCGAGCGCTACGCGGCGGCCGGCGTTGCCCGCACCATCGTTACGCTTCCGCCGGCCGCGGAGTCCGAAGTCATGGCCACTGTGGAGCACCACGCCCGACTGCTGGAGCGCTATCTGTGCCGGGACAGCTTGTAGACGACGGCTGCTCGACTCACGGATTCACCGGTTTCGCGGTTGCGGATATCCACCTCGACGAAACAGATGCTGTTTCCCCGACGCGTGACTCGAGCCTCCGCCTCCAGGTCCGCCGAGCGAGCAGCCGACAGGAAAACGTGAGAGAGGCTGATCGTCAAACCGCGATGTCGATCTGGTTCGGCGATCGTCGTCCACGCCGCAGCGGTGGCGGCAACGTCCGCCAGGCTCAGAATGGCGCCGCCGTGCACGATATCGCCCACAGTGACGTTGTCCGGGCAGAACGGCATGGAGAAGACGGCGTGATCCGGCGCGGTGCTAAGGCAGGTAATGCCGAGCTTTACCGCGTAAGCAGAGAGTTCGAGCACGGCGGCAGGATCATTCGAGTCGCGCATTTTGGTCGCCTCCGAATCCGACTGCAGTCACTGTATACCGGGCTTCCACCGTCTCAATTACCTCTGAGGTAGCCTCCGCGGCCAGTCAATCGCTCGACGAAGTGTAATTTTCAGGGGGCTGCCGCGACCACACTGCGCGGGGCATCGCCCTCGGAGCAGGAGTGCTGAATGAACGACGTACAGTTGCCGGGTTCGCTGTCAGAGGCAATCGCCACCGAGCCGCTTTGGTTGCAGGGATGGGTGATGCTGCTGGTTCTGGTGCATGTCGCCGCGCTGGCGTTCGCGATGCACCGTGAACGTGGACGCTGGCGAGTCCGCATGCCACCGATCGCCATTGTCGTGAGCTTCGTGGCAGCGGCTGTGGTCATGAACTGGCTGTTCGAGCAAGTGGGCTACGTGCGCCTCCTCGGGCTGGGGCACCTGCTCGCCTGGACCCCGGTCTACCTGTGGATTTTGCTGCAGCGCCGCCGCTTCGATGCACACACGGCGTACGGCAAGTACATCGCCGCCTACCTCGTCATCGCCGGCATCTCGCTGGTGATCGATGCCGCCGACGTCCTTCGCTACCTGGCTGGTGATGGCGATTTATTCCAGCGCTGGAGCTGAACCGGTCGAGCTGCAGGTGCGGCTACAGAGCGCTCAACAACGCGTCGAGCAGGTTGTCCTGGAAGCTGATGTTGCCCGGTAGGCGATCGTGAGGCGCGCACAGCAGAAAGCTGTAGTGCAGAGGAAAGTAGGTGTAGCGATGACGAGGCACAGTGGGATCGATGTGCTGGCGCGCCAGCAGTGACGCCTTGGATACGCTGCCGTCACCGGGCTCGAGCATCAGGCGTCGGTAGTTCACGCCCGGTACCGGGTTGCCAATCTTCTCCGGCCGGGTGTACAGCGCCGGCGGCTGGCTGCGCCGATCGATGACCAACCGCGCCGGCGTGAACGTGCAGTCTCCCCCGAAGACGATCAGCGGAACCGCCGGCTCGGCGGGCACCGTCAACGACCAGACGAATCGTCGCGCCCGCTCCAGTTGCACCGCGAAGCGCCACTCCAGCGCCGTGAGGTACGCGTCTGCATCGCTGCCCGGCGGAAGTCCGGCGCGAATGCGCTGCCGTACCTTCGGATCGAAGATGCCCCAGCGTAAGTCGCGCCAGGTGGACAGGTCGAACTGATCCAGGCGGACAGGCGTTCCATCCTCGGCGAGCAGCCACTCGTACAGGGCGTGAGGCAGCAGCTGCAACATGCTCGGCATGGTCGCGAGCACCTCGGGCCGAATGGTGCGCAACCCCAGGCGCCGGCCGAGCACCAGCGCCTCGACCGCCTCGATCGAGCCGAGGTTCGGTGTGCCCAGCAGGATCACGCGGCGGACATACCCGGCGCCCGCCATGGTTGGTTGCAGGTCGTTGCTGTTGATGACGTCGGCGTCACCATAGCGTACGAAGTAGCGCGTCACCAGACCGCCCATGCTGTGAGCAACCACATCCATTCGCAGCATCGGCGCGTCATGGTCCCGGCGGATTCGCGCAAGAAAGCCGTTCAACTCCGCGGCCGTTTCCTGAAGGTCCTGGCGCCAGTCGTAGGTGAACACGTAATAGCTGCGCTGTCCCGCCGGCGGCGGCGTGCCAAGGTGCGCTCGGCGGTAGCCGCCGAAGCGCTCCAGGGTTTCCATGATGGAGCGGTAATAGTCGCGTCCGGCAACGGAGTCGGTGACCGTTCCCGGTAGTAGCTGAGGCCGATGTTGGTCGGCGCCATCAACCGCCAACGCGAGTTCCGGATATCCGGAAGTCAACACGCGCCATGCCGGCCCAGGCCACACCTCGCGACCCTGGTCGTCGACCAGTCGCGTGCCCATGAGCCCCGGAATGATGACGACGGGCGGCTGAACTGCATTGGCTGCGGATTCGCCGTAAAGCGCCGCCAGATCCGGCCGATGCATCGGCGCGCAGGCGGCCAGCCATAGGGCTGCCATCAACGTGATGGAGCGAACCCACGAAGTGCGCGGCGGCCGCTTCAAAGCGTGTCCTGCTGTACCCACGACTGCGCCCACGACCGCCGATGTATCGCCAGCGCCAACACCGAAATGGCGACCACCAGCCACCTGCCCAGCACGCCGATGTTCACACCGAGCAAAGTCCGCTCGGCTCGATCGGCCGCAAGCTGCATCGATCCGTGATAACCATTCTGCAAAAGCACTCCAACGGTTACCGACAGTCGCACGGTCACGTGATTCTCCCCGAAATCATCACCTTGCCGAGCAGCCCATGTCAGGCCGCAACAGTGACGGTGAAATGGCCGATCTTCACCAGTCTCGTGCAGCGCCATTGCACACGCGCGATCGAGGTCACCGGAAGAACCAGCGAACGCCTACCGAGAACGTATCCAGATCCAGATCGGCATTCGGCGTCAGATCCAGCTCCAGATCCAGACGTCTCCAGTCGGCGGTCACGGCAAACTGTTCGGTTACGCTGAACAGCGCGCCGACGCCGTAGACCCACCCGTCGAGGTCATCGCCGCGCAACGAGCCGTAGTCCCGCCAGCCCCCATGGCCGTAAAGCTCGAGTCGGTCGATCGGCCGCCATCGGGCACCGATCGTGGCACCCCAACCATCGCCGTCGTCGAACAGGTCGAGTCGCTCGTAAGACAGCTCTCCGGTGACGTCCAAAGACTGCGAACCGGTGAGCAGCGGTAGGGCGTAGCCGACCCCGAGCGAGAGCATGTTCAGGTTGGCGTCGAATCCGTCGGCTTCGCTGGGGTCGACGTCGAGCGACAATCCAGACAATCGAACGAACACTCGATCGACCAACCGGGCGGACGCTTCGAATTGCACGCCGTCGACGTCGAGATCGTTCGTCAATCCGTCGAGCTCCAGCTCGTCGGCGAACACCCAGCTGCCGCCGAGATAGTCGTAGTTGAAGTCGCTATCGGCGGCGGCGGGTAACGCCAGCCCAACCGAGGCCAGCGCAGCTGCGGACAGCAATGCATGATGAGTTTTACTTCGGATCTTCACAGATATTTCCTCGATGATGATTGAGTGGTTGTGAGCTTTGTGCCCAACGTGTCACTTCCTGTGAGCGTATGTCGTTCACGCTTACGAGACGCACGGGCGGCGGTTATGTTACGTTTCGACCCACGCAGAGCCTGTTTGGGCGCATAGGTCGGGTCAGCGTCGAGGCGCGCTAACATTTGCGCGAACCCATGCCGCCAGGCGTGCTTGGTCGCGACGTAGGCTCGAACGGTCTTCAATGCGAGGGACGTTTTCCGCCAGGCGCCTGCCAGGGCGCTTGTGCAACAAGGGATCCCGATAGCCGACTGCAAGCGCTTCTTTCGGAGCGAGCCGGCAGAAGCTGCGCGACTTGTCGGCGCGGTGCCGCCCCCATGCTCGGCGGCATGCTCAGTGCGCCGCTGGTGTCGCTGCCGGCGCTATATCACCTCTGGCACCGGCGGGGTTTATCGGAGCCGGAGGAGGCTGGGTACTGACGACCAAAGTGCAAACGCTGCCGTTTCAGCCGCGGGGCCGGAAGTCCACCGTGATGGTGCCAAAGCTGTTCTGGGGATCCTGCGTGTCAAAGAGTTCGTCGCCGCTCTTGACGGTATCGCTGCTGTACCAGAAGCTCAGGTGCAAACCCCAGCGGGGCCGCTCGTGGTGCAGGCCCAGAACGAACTGCTGCACCCATCGTTCGGGATTCACGACGTTGTTTTCTGTCCACTCATTGTCGCTGCGGAGCAGGTTCCCATCTCGCGGCAATGAATGCGCAATCCCCGTGGTTCTCGCGGTGAAGGAGAGATAGGTGTACCGCGCCCCAGGCTCGCGCAGCGAGGCATCGAACTCGATGATGCGCCCGACGGGTGCGGGCTGTAGGTGGAAGCCCTGCGGGGCGTTGCCGAGCCGGAGGTCCAAGCTGGCTTGGGCGAAGGTAAAGAAATTTCCGAGCGCGAGATCGCCGGTGATGCTGCCGCTGAACCCGGGCAAATTCCAGAGCTTGTGCTTTCTCGAGTAGTAGAGATTGATGAGTGGCTCGAAGTCCAGCTGATTGTCCCAGCCGGCAGGGTCCGGCGCGCTGGTGATCTCGTGCACGGCGCTCTGCACCTGCTCTCCCAGGACCGTCTTACCGGTCCAGCCGAGCAAGAGCCCGAAGCCGGTAAGTCGCTGTTCATCAAAAGCCGTGAACCCACTGGATATTCCGATCATGCCGACGTAGGGCACGTCGTTGAGGATGATTTCGTCAGCGGTCAGATCGTCTGGCGTCTGGAGATTCTGGCCGATGCTCCAACTCTCTCGATAGTGAAGCGAGTCGTCTTTCGGAAGTACCAGGCGCGCCAGCAATTTTCCGAAAGCTGGGGTGCCTCGCGTGTCGTCAAGACTTGTGGCGAGGGCCGAGTGCAATCCGACCTTGATGCCGTTGGTGAACTGGTTGTCGGAGTTCGCGAAGGCATCGTTGTGCCACTCAACCTGCCAGGTGCGGCCTTCGCTCCAGTACAAGCCACCACGCTCGTCGACCGTTTGCGTTGAAGCCCCAAAAGCGTTGGTCGACACCACTGCGAACGCCATCGGCAAGCAAAAGATTGGGCTGATCAGGCTCATGGGTCCTGACTCGCCCGAGCCGTGACAGCACAGAGCGGCCAGCGCAGCTGGCGCCTAAAACCGAACCAGCACCCATTCGCGCGTGGCTTTCTGCAGCAGGTCCTCATCATCGCCATGATGGTCCCAGGCTTCGCGGCCATCCATCTCGCTCGAGCGGTGGAAAAGCAACAAACGCCCGCCAATGATTTTGAAGTTCTCCGGGTCGATGGCCGCCCGACGGCCCAGTGCCAGATTGTAGGGGCAGTATGCACCAAACGTCGGTAGGTAGCGCTCCGGATGCCGTTCGAAAAGCTCGACCTGATGCTCGGATGCAAGGTAGTAAGTAACCTGATCATGCGCAACCGCGAACTCGGCGAGACCGCGCTCGGCAACGCCTTTCTCGAAGTAGGAAACCGGACTGTAACCCAGGATGGCCGCTTCCTGGGCAAGCGCGCCAACGGACATCATCGTGCCGGCCAGCCAACTCATCAGCCACCAGACTCTCCACCAGGACTCGAAGCCTGCCCCTGGCGAGCTTCGAGCGCCCGCGCGAGTTGTCATGTCCACAAATGTACTCCCAGCCTTAGAGGCTCTTGCTCTTCATGGTCGATCATGCCATGCCCATGCCTACGGAGACGCGTGAACCCACTCACCGTTACGGGCAGCGATCAAGTGGGCCGAGTGATGGGTGAGGTCTAACTCGGCTCTGCGTTCTGGAAGCAGACCCGGGCGCCGAACCCGGAGGACTACGGGTTGGTCGACTCGACGGCACCGGCGCGGCGGTGAAGCACCAGCAGCAGCACCCCGATGAACAGGTAGTTCAACAGCCCGTAGGCCACCGGCGTGATGTTCAACTCCGGCAGCCCCAGCAGGGTCGCGCCGATGACCAGCGCCAGCGGGGTGTTCTGAACACCCACCTCCACCGTGATGGCGACGCGCTTGCCGGCGTCCAGGCGCGCCAGCCGCGCGATCAGGTACGCGCCCGGCACGATCAGCAGCGCGAGCCCCAAGGCACCTGCGAGGATCTGCAGGGCGTTGTCCTCGATGAGGTGCAAAGCGTCGTTCACGCTGATGGCGATGATGGTGAGGATCAGCACGAGGGACAGCACCCGGAAGAACCTCAGCGAAGCCTCCGCCGGGCCCGGCAGTAGCAGGCGAGTGGCCATGCCGAGCACGATGGGCAAACCGGTCATGACGAACAGCCGCTGCATCATGGTGGCGGCCGGCATGGCGAGCTCGGTGCCGTCGCCCGTGATCAGGGTGAAGCCGAAGCCGACGATCAGCGGTATGGTCACGATGCTCAGCAGGCTCGACAGCGCCGTCAGCGTCACCGACAGGGCCGTCTCACCGCGCAGCGCGAAGACGATGGCGTTGGAAGTAGACCCGCCGGGGCAGGCGGCGAGGATGATCAGGCCGAGCCGGATCGGATCAGGCAGTGGCAGCACCAGGGCCAGCGTGATGGCCACCGCCGGCAGGAACGCCATCTGCCCCAACAGCCCCACGGCGACGGCGCGCGGCACCCGGACGATGTTGACGAAGGCTGCCGGCGTCAGGCTGAGACCGAGCCCGAGCATGACGACGAAGATGACCCCGGGGAACAGGTAGAGCGTGCTGAAGGTCGCGAAGTCCATGCCGGCTGCGCCGCGGCCTCAGCCCGCGGAACCGTCCTGACCGTGCTTGCCCGGGCTCCAGCCTTGGGACGCGAGGTGCTCACTGGCGAATTCCAGAGCGCCGGCTTCGATGGGCGTGCCCATGGAATCGTTCCAGCGGTTGAGGAAGCCGAACAGCGCGACTACGCCAAGAATCTCGACGATTTCGCCTTCATCCCAATGGGTTTTGAGGCGCTCGCAGAGCGCCTCGGTTACGTCGTTGGGCACGCTCGCGGCGGCCAGCGCAAAGTCGAGGGCTGCGCGTTCCGCCTCACTGTACAGCGGGCTGGTACGGTACTCCCAGAGCGCGGCGAAGCGCTCTTCCGACAGGCCGAAGCGCACGGCCGCCAGGCCGGTGTGCGCCTGACAGTAGCGGCAGCCGGCGGTCAGGCTGGCCATGTAGCCGATCAGGCGCTTGAGTTCGCTGCTGACCCGGCCGTGGTTTTCCATAACCGCCCGATTGAGAGCGATGAAGGCCTGGGCCATGGCCGGACGACGCTGCATGGTCAGCACGCTGTTGGGCGTGAAGCCGAGCGTCGTCTCGAAGAACCGAACGAGCTCCGCCAGATCGGGGTCGGTGGCATCCAGCGGTTCCAGCAGCGGCATGGGTGGCCTCCATCGACGGTGCGCCGGACGCGACCGTCCGGCGCACTGATAGATAATTGAACTATCAATTATTTGCATTTCCCCAGCAGTACGTCAATCGCCCTGTGGCGCGCGCCGCGCTTTGCCCCCGCCGCGCCGTGATCCGAGCAGTCGCCGGTGCCGCTCGCGCGCCAGATCCTCGAGGCGACCGATGACGTTCAGCAGCTGACGCACCTCGCTCGCGCTCAGCGCGGCCTCGTAGTAGCGGCCGTCTTCTTCCAGCAGGGGAATGATCTGATCGCATTTGCGGCGTCCGCGCGGCGTCACCTCGAGAACGATCCGCCGGCGATCGCGCGGATCCTTGCCGCGCTCCACGAATCCGGACGACTCCAACCGGTCGACCGAGCGGGTGATGGTGGCCCGGTCCATGCCGGTCAGTTCCGCCGTCTCTGCCGCCGAGAGCGGGCCGCGCAACCCGATCATGCCGAGGACCCGCCATTCCCGGCCGGTCATGCCGGCGCTCTTCAGGTACACGTCGCTGGTGGTCTGCCGGATCAGATTGCTGAGGCGAGCCAGGCGGTACGGCAGGTGCCGTTCCATGTCCAGGATCGCTGCCGGCGGCGCGGGCTTCCGGGAATCTGCTTTTCCGGTCATGAGGTCCTTCCACCCGTGGCCCAGACGATACCGTCGACGATCTTACACCGTTGACAATAGTTGCATCTTCAATAATCTTACTTTCCATCATTACGCGACGCGAGCCGCAGGGGAGGGCCGTGCCATGAACACGACGACCAGGTCACGCTACGTGCTGTCGCTGCTGGCAGCTTTCACCGGAATCGCGCACGCGCCGGCAGGGCTGGCCCAGCAGGCCCTGCTCGAGGAGATCATCGTCACCGCGGAGCGGCGCGAGACCGGCATTCAGGAGACGCCGATCGCCGTCACCGCCTTCGCCCAGGACGAGCTCGACCGATTGGGTATCTCCGAAACCATGGACCTCGGCAGCTTCATCCCGAACGTCTTCATTGGCCGCAACAACAACCGCGACTCGGTGCTGATCACCATTCGCGGCGTCTCCAGCGACGATCAGCGCAACGAAAGCGACCCGACTACCGCGTTTCACGTCGATGGCGTGTACATACCGAGAATGTCGGGCGCGAACGCCCACTTCCACGACCTCGAGCGGGTGGAGGTTCTGCGCGGGCCACAGGGGACGTTGTTCGGGCGCAATGCCACGGCGGGCGTGGTCAATCTGGTGGCGCGGCGCCCGGAAGACGCCTTCGGAGCCAGCCTCGACCTCACCCTCGGCAACTTCGACCGGGTGCGCACCCGGGGCCACGTCAACGTGCCCCTGATCGACGACCAGCTGGCCTTTCGGGTGGCGTTCATCACCGAAGATCGGGAGGGCTACCGTAACAACGATCCGGCACCACAGCGCGGTGACGACGCTGACGACTGGTCGGTGCGGGCACAGCTGCAATGGCAACCGGCCGAGGCGTTCACGGCTCTGCTGGCCGTCGACACGTTCCGGCGCCGAGGCGTCGGCCCGGTGAACGGCTTCATCGACTTCCCCGGCAACCCCAACCCGGGCTTCGTGCTGGAGAGCCCGAGGCGCTTTCCGTTGGCGGTGCAGGGGCGGCGCGACGACAGCGACTTCGGCGTGCGTCTCGACCTCGAGTGGCAGCTGCTGCCGGAGGTGACGGTCAATTACCTCGGCTCCTACCGGGAGCACGACCGCGATGCCCTGTCCGACCTCGACGGCGCGCTGCAGTCCGACAGCCTGGTGGGCGAGGTGTTCGACTCCGAGGTCATCAGCCACGAGCTGCGCATCGCCGGCGCATACCGGCAACGCCTGCAATGGCAAGCCGGCGTGTTCTACCTCGAGGAAGAGATCGACAGCGTCTTCAACATCCAGATTCCTGCTGCGCCGTTCATCCCCTTCGACCGCCTCGACTTCGACTTCGTCGACAACGGCCAGACCAACGAATCCTACGCGGGCTTCGGTCAGCTCGACTTCAACCTGAACGATCAGTGGGCCGTGGTGGCGGGACTGCGCTACACTAAAGACGAGAAGAAGAAGTCGGACAGCTTCCAGGAAATTCGCCGCATCAACTCGGCCGGCCCGCCGCCGCTGACGATCCTGCCGCAGAACATCAGCCGAAACTGGAGCGAGACGACGTGGCGCGTCGGCATCAACTACACGCCGTCGGACGATCTGCTGACGTACGCCACGGTCTCTACGGGCTACAAGGCGGGCGGCTTCAACCGCGGCGAGAGCCTCGCGGAATACGACCCGGAAACGATCCTGGCGTACGAGATCGGCCTGAAGCACGACTTCTTCGATGGCCGGGCGCGGGTCAACGCCGCGGCGTTCTACTACGACTACGAAGACCTGCAGCAGTCGCAGACCGAGATCCAGCCGGACGGCAGCCTCGAGAACATCACCCGCAACGCCGCCGAGGCCGCCATCTGGGGCATTGAGATCGAGGCCCAGGCGCTGCCCTACGAGCGCGGCTTCTACGCCATCAGCATCGGCTATCTCGACGCCGAGTTCGACGACTTTCCGAACGTGGTCGACGACATCACCGGCGGCGTACGCGATCTGTCCGGCAACACCCTCGTCAATGCGCCCGACTGGACGGTGAACCTGATCGTCGAGCCTTGGCGCTGGCAGCTCTGGAACGGCGAGCTGACGCCGCGGGCCCAGTTCCGCTACGAAGCGAGCGCGTTCCTGCGGGTCCACAACCAGCCCTTCGACAAGCGCGGCTCGTTCACCAAGACCGACGTCAGCCTGAGCTACGAAGCGGATGACGGACGCTGGTACGCGCGAGCGTTTGCGAACAACCTCGAGAACAAGAACATCGTCACGTCCACCTCCGCCGGCACCGTCGTCATCGGGCTTGGGCCGAGCCACAAGGCGAACTTCGCCGCCCCCCGAACCTACGGGGCCACCCTCGGCATGCGGCTGTGAGGTCGCCGCAGCGCACGCTCGGCGTGCTGGAGCGCATCGGCTGAACCCGGCGTCAATCCGTCGGGGCTTTTCGGATGAGCGCATCGTCGTCGGCCGCGACCGCAACCAGACACGAGTAAGGCCTGCATGAGTGGCAACGCACAACCGGGCCCGCTGCGCGGGGTGTCGAAAGCGGTCGCGCTTGCCTGGGTCGCGGTCGCTTATGCGCTGGCGTTACTCGGTGGCGCGCTGGTCCTGTTTGCCCTCGAAGCCTGGCCACCTGTTGCCGCCATGGCGGCGGCCTGTCTCACCGCGACCGGGCTGGTCTTTGCTGGAAGTCTCGCACTGCAGAATTCGAGCCTCTTCGACCCCTACTGGAGTGTGATCCCCATTGCCGTGGTGCTGGCCTGGCTGCCGCTGGCCGAGGGCCCGATTTGGCGCAATGGGCTGATCGCCGCGCTGGTGATCGCCTGGGGCACACGCCTGACTTGGAATTGGGTGCGGGGCTGGAAAGGGTTCGGCCACGAGGACTGGCGCTACGAGCGCATCCGCGAGCGGACCGGTCGCGGCTACTGGCTGGTGAGCGCGCTCGGCATCCATCTATTTCCGGCAGTGCAGGTTTTTCTCGGAATGCTGCCCGTCTATGGCGCCTTCGACTCGACCCGCGAACTCGGCTGGTTGGACGGCGTCGCCGCCGCGATCACTGCCTTCGGCATCGCCTGGGAGACCGTGGCGGACCGGCAGTTGCATCGTTTCCGGCGTGCCCCGAGCAACCGCGGCCGCACTCTGACGAGTGGGCTCTGGCGCACCGCACGACATCCGAATTATCTCGGCGAAATCCTGTTTTGGGTCGGGCTCGCGCTGTTCGCCGGCGCCGCCGGCCACACGGAGTGGTGGTATTACGCGGGCGCCGTGACAATGATGCTGATGTTCCGTTTCATCAGCCTGCCCCTGATCGATGCGCGCATGCTTGAACGCCGCAGCGACTACGCCCGGCGCATGGCCACGGTGAATGCGCTGCTGCCCTGGCCTGCGCGTCAAAGCCATCGTCAGTCGAGCTCGGGTTGATTGCCGCGACGGCTGAGGCGTAGCAGCGCAGGCAATAGAATGAAGGTTGCGGCTAGCATCAACCCGATTGCTATGCTCAGCAACAGGCCGACCGACGCGGCGCCTTTGTGGGGGCTGAACGAAAGGGAAACGAACGTGCCGATGGTAGTCAATCCGCTGATGATCACCGCCCGTGCCGTGCTCGATGCGAAAACCCCCGCCACCGACCCTGCATGGGTGAAGCGGTGCACGACATGGATGCCGGTGTCGACGCCCAGGCCGAAAATCAGTGGTACGACGAGAACGTTCGCCATGTTCAGGGTCAGTCCTGACAGTTCGGCGATCGCGAAGGTGAGCAGGATCGCCATGGCGATCGGTACCAGCACCAGCACGGGTAGCAGCAGCGATCGGAAGTAGATCAGCAGCAACAGGAAGATCGTGGCGACTGCCAGGCTGGCCGCCTCCGTGAATGATGTGACCACCACGTTGCCCACGCCCCATTCGACCACCGCGCGGCCGGCAAAATTGGGCGCCACGTTCGCCACAGCCTGAATGAAGTTTTCGGTGGCAGCGCGACTGGTGATTGGTGCTGCGGGCTCCACGGTCACCAGATGGCGCCCGTCGGCGGTTATCAGCAGCGAAAGCAGATCGGCAGGCAGGTCATCGAGTTCGAACGGTCGCGCAGTCAGCAGGGTGTTCAGCGCAGCCAGCTCGCTGACAATGGCCTCTTGCAGCGCCTGGTTCAATCGCATCTGGGTCGGCCCATCGATGACCGTGTGATCGAATGGCAGCGGGGCCGGCTGCGTGGCTGCTGGTGTGGGCGCCTGGTCGGGATGTAACTGTACTTCGGTGATCCGTGCGGCCAACGGTGCAATCAGCGTGCGCTTGTAGGCCTGATCGGCGGGAACGCGATCTTCCGGTATCGACACGGCGCCGCTTTCCGGCAGTGCCTCGAGTACAGGCTTCAGGCGGCGGGCTGCTGCCGTGTCGGCCGCGAGAACCGAGGTGCTGTAGTCGGTGGTTATGTGATGCGCCTGCAGTTCCAGCAGCGTGCTCATGGCTTCTGTGGAAGCATCGCGCATCGCCAGCACGCTGTAGTCGAACTTCAGATCCTTCGCCAGCCAGCCGGCAGCGGCGGTGAGCAGGGCTGCGCCGCACAGGATAGCGAGCGGGTGCAGGCGCGCGGGTCGAGGCACCAGTGGCCGTCCGGGTGGCGGCCCGGATTCGACGCCCAGCACCTTGAACAGGGCGGGTATCAGCGTCAACGTCAGGACAAAGGCGACGACCATGCCGCCCGCAGAGATCAGCCCCAGCTCGCCAAGGCCTCGGTAGGCAGTCGGGACAAACGACAGAAAGCCGATCGATGACGTCAGTAGGCACAGACCCAGCGCGGGACCGACATCGCGGGCGGCGACCACAGCCGCGGATAGCGAACCGTTGTTGGTACCTGGTTCGCCTATCGACCGCGCCTCGCGAATGCGTAGCACGAAGTGGGCGGCAAAGTCGACGCCGAGGCCGAAAAACATGACCACGAACATCAGCGCCAGCGTGTTGAAGTAGCCGACCACCAGCGTGGCGTAACCCAGCGTCAGCAGCGTGCCGGTGAGCAGCAGCGTGAAGAGCGCGACTATGACCTTCCAGCTGCGGATACCGATGCCGAGTATCAGCGCCAGCATCAGCAGCGAGAGCGCACCGGCGATGCCGATGCCCTGCAGCGCCATCCCGATCTCTTCGTCGGCCAGGACGATCTCGCCGGTCAGGCGAATGCGAGGCTTCTCCATCCCGACCCCGGCGTCTTCGCGGAAACCATCGACGATTTCGCGAATCGTTGCGACCAGAGCTTCATTGGGGAGCCGCTGGTCGAGTCGCTGCTCACCCTTCAGGGTGATGAGCGCATAGTTGTTGCTGCTTGCCTTCTGCAGGCGCGGGTAGGCCGCGAGATCGATGCGTGGACCATCGGGCTCCCACAGGCCCTGCAACAATCTGGTCAGAATTTCGGGGGTGGCCGGGTGCTGTCGCGCGGCCGCTGGCGGGTTGGTGGAGGATGCCGTGGCGAGCGCTGCCAGTGTGGTCAGATCAGGCCTCGCGGCGAGCTGCTGCAGCACCGGAACGTTGTGAGAGACCGCCGCTATCCAGGCTTCGAGCGCATCCGGGTCGAGGTAGTACAGCCGCTGCCGGTCGAAAAACGGGTCGAGCTCGGGCGCCAGCACTTGTTCGAAGGCCGTGTGGCGGCGGAAGGCGGCGACGAGCGATTGTGCCTGGTTGCGCACGGCAATGGCGTCGGCGCCCGATACGACCACGACGGCGGTCTGTTGCAATTGCGGAAAGGCCGCTTTGAAGGCCAGATCGTGCTGGTACCAGGCCAGGTCGGCCGAGGGCCTGATCAGTTTGCCCAGATCGGAGTCGATGGCGGCGTAACGCCAGGCGCCGAGTCCGGCGGCGAGGGCGAGCAATGTGATGGTCGTGATGACCATCATCGCATGACGCTCGCTGAAGGCCACCCAGGCGCCCAGCCGTTTGCCGACATCGAACCTCACGCGCTGCGATTGGCGCGGCTGGATGCGCCTGTCGACGACAGGCAGTCAGCGTACAGCTCGGTCAGCCGGGCTTCCGAGTGCTCGTGCGAGTACGACCGCGCGCGAGCGTGATTGGCAGCGCCTTCGCGGGCCCGCAGGAGCGGGTGGGTTATCCAGTGATCGATCTTCCTCGCCAGATCATCCGGGTCGCCGACGCGAAACCGCGCGTGTGCCTCGGTCACCAGTTCGCTGCAGGCGCTGTCCGTTGAGTCGGAAACGACGACCGCGTTTCCCGAAGCCATGGCCTCGAGCACCGACATGCCCTCGAGTTCGACGGCGCCGCAATGCACGAAAAGATCCGCGCGGCCGTATAGCGCGCATAGCTCGGCGTCGGACACAGGGCCGATCCGGGCATCGACGCCGAGGCGCCGGGCCAGCGCTCGAAGTCGGCTTTCCCGCGGGCCGGTGCCGGCAAGCCTCAGCTTGATGGGGCGTCCCGCTCGGCTGCGGGCCAATGCTTCGATGAGGGTTTCATGGCGCTTGTCGCTGGCCAGGCGGCCAACCGAGAGGATGCGAAAGACTCCGTCGGAACCCGAGGTCGAGTGGTCTAATCGCTGAGCGGCAAGCGCGAGGAATCGGGCTGGTACGCCGTTCGAAAGTACCGTCACCGGCCGGGTGGCGCCGTGCCTGCGCAGCAGCTCGGCGGCGAACGGTGACGGCGCGATGATCCGATCGGCGCGGTTGTAGAAAGCGCCAATGAACAGCCGATAGAGCAATCGGCTCAACCAGCCGGCCCGCAGGCCCAGGTTCAGCAGGATATTCTCTGGCTGCACGTGAAAGGAACAGATCACGGGAATTCCCCGGCGCCGCGCCTCGCCGATGGCCGCATAGCCGAGAAAGAAGGGAAATTGCACGTGCAGCAGCTCACAACCCGCCAGTGCGTCGCGGATGCGCCGGGCGTCAGGCCTTGCCAGCGGCGCCCGCATGCGGTCGATGAGACCGTTGAGACCGGGCACCGAAAGCTGCTGAAAGACATGCCTTTCGCACCCGGCCGCTACCGGTCCGCCGCCGATGGTCAGCAGGCGGATCTCGTGGCCGGCGGCAGCCAACGCATCGACGAAGCGCCGGGTGGAGACTACGGTGCCGTTGTACGGGTGATCCCAGGAATCGATGACGATCGCGATGCGGGTCACCGTGGCTAGGACCGCGCCAGGTTGCTGCCGGCGATCCCGGACGCTGTCCACATATGATCTGCCCGGGCCTTGCGTCGGTGTAGACGCCGTTTGTCGGCGTTCAGGACATTCACCAGTTCGAACTCGGTGTTCAGATCGGCGCGCAAGGACAACCGGGGCATCACATCGCCCCGTTTCCGGCCCTCGGTCTGGGTGATCTCTGCCAGGCTGCGGGCCTGATACGCGTTCCCGCAGCGCGGCAAGGGAATGCCGAACAGCTCGCGCGCACCGCGGGCTGCCAGCACCTCGAGCAGTATGTCGGAAACCGTCGTCGCCACTCTGTTTCACTCCTCGCCTGCGCGCCGCAGCGGCTCACCCCCTGCAGCCGCCCTGCGGGTGCCGGCATCCAGCGCCAACCCGAACCCGTCGGCCAGGCGGGTGAGATGATTGAACAAGCCGACGATGTGGCCCACCTCGAGGCAGGCCTGATCGTCAAACCCGAGCACCCGCAATGGCTGCCAGTCGGCCTCGACCATGCGCGTCGGCGTTCTCGACAACTTGTCAGCCACCGTGCTGAGCTGCCGGTCACGCTCGCTGATACCCTCGAGGCGATCCCAGCCGCCGCTGCGCACCGCCTCCACCAGCTCGGCGCTGCCGCCTTCGACACGCAGAAACTCTGCGTGAGACTGCGTTCAGTAGAAGCAGTCCTGAGCAGCCGCGGCAACCGCAGCCACCAGCTCGCGCTCGCGGCGATCGAGGGCGCCTGGCTGGAACATCACCGCCGCGAACAAAGCACCGAAGGCGGGGCCGATGCGGGGGTGCGCAGCGATCAGCCGCCCCATCGCCGGCAGGAAGCCGAAGTCGTACGGGCCACCAGACGCGCGCTGCGATCGCAGCGCCGATTCCGGCGGCATTTCTACCCAGGCATCGCGGCTCATGACCGTCCCTCTCGAAGCGCTGATGATCCCATGGTGCCCGTCGCGATGGACCGGGTCCACCACCCGCATTCCTATGGCGGGAGGGGAACTGCTCCGGAGTACGCGCTGGTGGTGGCACTGCCAGTTGGAATCTGGTGTACCTTGGCGCTGCCCGTTCAGATGCCGAGCATGCTGCTGCCGGAACCGATTCGTATGGCCATCGATTTCCACTGCGGCGGGCTCGACATGTACCCCAAGGTCACACGGGTTCATGGGTACGGCGTGACCGCGGCTGCCACAATTCGTGCTGCCTGTTCGAAGACGAGCGTTGGGTCATGGATCGGGGCGGAACACATGTCGGGGTTGCAGATATACAAGGCGGGCCGACCGCGGTCGGGATACCTGCCTGGCGCTTCGAAGTGCAGTAACTTACGCGGATGATGGACACGGCGAGCCGCTGCGAACAACGATGCGGCGCGTGGATCCGCGGGGTCGCCAACCACGGAGAATTCGACGTAGGCGGCTGTGATCTTTTCCAACGCGAGTGCGAGCTCTCCAGTGACGCGCCCCTCGCGGCGCACGGCTTCCGGGCCAGCAGCTGCACGAATCGTGCGTTCCGCCGTGCGCGCGAGTTCGGAATCTTTGCGGTACACGGAAAGGTCGTAGAGGAAATGCGCGGCCCGGGCATTCTGCTCGAGCGGCTTTCGCGGGGGAACCGGCGCCACCGCGGTCTCCGGCGGGGTGGCGAAGAAACCGCCGTTCGATGAATCTTCCAACCGCTTCTTCAGCGCCGCAGCGATGCCGGTGGCGGCCGCCAACCACATGTCTTCACCCGTCACTCCGTAGAGCGCGAGCAGGCCGCTACCGAATGCGGCTTGGGCAGAGAGATAGGGCTTCGGCAACGCCTCGAACCTGCGCAGGCGGGATGCGCTGTCCAGTTCGGGCGTGGCTTCCTCCGCCTGCTGAATCCAGCCTTCCGGCATGAGTCGCGATTCCAGGAGCGAACGCGCGGCGATTTCAGCCGCGTCGCGGTAGCGCGTGTCAGAGGTCACGGCATAAGCGTGCGCGAGCGCCTCGATGAGTTCGCCGTTCTTGTCGCTATAGACAGCGGTATCCGTGGCGGGCAGTCCGAACAGCATCCGCTCGGCGGCAGGCAAGGCCCAGTACTGCTCTCGCGTGATCTCCGGCGGGAGTCCCTTGGGGCGATCCTGCTGGCTCGTGAAGTAGGTGCCTTGGAGAGAGCGCATCTGCGAAGCAAGATAGTCGAGAATCATGCCAAGCCCTTCGGCGAATCGCGGATCGCCAGTCACCGCGGCGGCACTCGCGAGCACGTGAATCGCGCCGGCTTGATTGGAGATCCGCTTCTCCGGAACCGCACTGCCGTCTTCGCGCGCTGCGACGTATACACCGCCCCACTCTGGATCCAGCAGGGCAAGGTAACCTTCGGCTGCGCGGAGTGCCCGCTCGCGAAGCGCCGTATCGCCCGTCATGTGCGCGAGCAAAAAGGCGTGCCTGAGCCGTGGACCGGAGTTAGAGCTGAAGGCGTCGGTTTCGAGCGATCGCCGAAACCGCTGCCGGAGTGTGTCCCGCAGATGCGACAGATCCGTCGCGGCGGGTTCGGGCGACGCGTCGTATGGGGCGTCGGATGCAAGGTCGAGCTGATTGGCAGCGTGCCGCGCGATCAGGTCTTCGAGAATTGGCAGGAAGTTGCGAGGCAGGCGGTTCCCGCGCAAAGCGAGCACCTGACGGCCCTCGGGATCGAGGAACACTGTGGCAGGCCATGCCCAATCGGAATAGCGGTCGCCGATGTCGGGGCGCGCTTCGGCATCCACCTGGATCGGCACGAAGTGCTGTGAAACCAGCGAGATCGTCCTGGGGTCGCGATAAGTCACGGCTTCCATCGACCGACATGCCGTGCAACCTTCGATGCCCACATCGAGGATGATCATGCGCCGCTGTGACCGTGCAGCAGCGAACGCGGCTTCCGACCAGGGCTGCCAGGCAATTCCGGCTTCGTCCGCATTTGGGTTCGTAGCGCCATGCGCCGCAATGCCGCCTTGCAGCGTCAGTGCGCCGCACAGCAGCAGCCGCATCGCCACGCGAAGTGCAATTCGCCGCCGAGGCGCGTTTTTCCGGGTCGTTCTCATCGAGGATACTCCTTGCGACTCCGCAGATGCTTCCTCTTCTATCTCTTTGTGACGGCGATTCGAGCACGATGTTACGGAATCGCCGGCGCACGTCGATGATCAGGTCGCGGCGCGTTCGACCCAGAACTGCCGACGAGGACCGCGAAACGTCATGCGGCACTGGTGCCCGCCTTCCTTACCGACGCAGCGGGGCCAGGGTGGTGATGAAGTTGCCTGCGCCGAGGCGCGCCGTACAGGCAGCACAGTCCCGGGGACAGCGCGTCGAGGTGCACGGTGTCGATCTCGCGGCGATCGATCCGCGTTTTCTAGCGGTGTTCACCCTGCTTCCGGTTCGGGGTGCTCGGCGCGCACCGATCTGTAACAACGGCACCCGAGCCGCGTCCAGGATAGGCAAGCTGCCGCACGGCAGCCAACAAAGGTACCGCCATGGCCGACTCCGAAGCGGTTTACATGCTGAACGCGCTCTGGTTCAAACCCGACGGCGCCGCAGCATATGCAGCCTATGCCAGCGCGGCTGCGCCCATCGTCGCCAGGCTCGGCGGCCGGCGTCTCGACAGCTTCGCGCCGGTAGCGTCGCTCATCGGCGATTGGAAACCGGACCTGTTCTTCGTCGTCGAGTGGCCGAGCTGGGAAGCTTTCCGTCAACTCGGCGAAGACTCTGATTATCGGGAGATTGCGCACCTGCGAGGGCTCGGTCTGGAAAACTCGCTCTTGGTTCGCTGCAATCGGTTGCCATGAGCGTCCCTGTGCTGGACAGAATCGGTCAGCGCCTCGCAGCCGTCCTGGAGCGCTCGAGCCTGGTGGCACAGGCGTTTCAACAAGTGCACTACCCGATTCTGCCGCACGTGATCTGGTCTTCGGATCACCCGACAACCGGCACCTGTGCTATCAGATCCGCCACTACAGCAGCTTCACGCCGCGCAACTTCGACCTGTCGCCGTCGGTCGCTGTAATTGCTCAACTCAAGATGTTTCGCGCGCCGGAGCGACTAGCCACGCTCATAGAGGGTGAGAGCCTGCTCAACGATGTCACAGCTATCCTAACCTTCCACAGGAGGTGACTTCTGTCCTGCAGCCGCGATCGGCGAGTTGCTGACATCGTTGGTGGGCGGCGCCGCTGTCGGCGTGGTTGCGGGTTTCGCTGCAATGCCAATATTGAAAGGTCCTACCGGCCAAACGATCACAGCCTATCACCTTGTTCGTTCAGGCCCCGACCATGCCGTGGCTGATACGGCGGCTGCAAAGGCGCTGATCACATGCCATACGATGCACCACCGTGGCCGGTTCAGGCTGCTGGCGTGCGCACCACCATGAGACGTACCTCGGTCATGTCCTCGATGGCGAAGCGCACGCCCTCACGCCCGAGACCGCTGTCCTTGACGCCACCGTAGGGCATGTTGTCCACCCGATAGGACGGCACATCGCCGATCACCACGCCGCCGACCTCGAGGCGATCCCAGGCGCGCTGTGCCTTGTAGAGGTCACGGGTGAACACCCCCGCCTGAAGCCCGAACTGGCTGTCGTTGACCATTTCCAGCGCGGCGTCGAAGTCAATGAAGCGGAACAGATTGGCCACCGGTCCGAACGCCTCTTCCCAGTTGACGTCGGCGGACGACGGCACATTCTCGAGCAGGGTGGCATCGAGCATGGCGCCGTCCCGCTGCCCGCCGCAGAGCAGGGTCGCACCGGCGGAGACCGCCGCCTCGATCCAGCCGTGCAGCCGCTGCGCTTCCTTCTCCGAGATCATCGGCCCGATGAATGTCTCGCGGCTCTTGGGATCGCCCTTCCGCAGCTTTTTGGTCGCCGCCACCAGGCGGTCGCGAACGTCGTCGTAGATGGCATCGTGGACGATGATCCGCTGGACGCCGATGCAGCTCTGGCCGGACTGGTAGAAGGCACCGAAGACGATGCGCTGGACAGCATCGTCGAGATCCGCGTCCGCATCGACGATGACGGCTGCATTGCCGCCGAGTTCGAGCACCACCGGCTTCTTGCCCGCCTTCGCCTTCAGCTCCCAGCCGACACCCGGTGAGCCGGTGAAGGACAAGAGCTTCAGGCGATCGTCGATTGTGAACAGATCGGCCCCGTCGCGGCGACATGGCAGGATCGAGAAAGCGCCTGCGGGCAGATCGGTCTCTGCGAGCACCTCACCGATGATCAATGCCCCGATGGGCGTCAGGCTGGCGGGTTTCAGCACGAACGGGCAGCCCGCCGCGATGGCCGGCGCCACCTTGTGCGCCGCCAGGTTAAGGGGAAAGTTGAACGGACTGATGAAAGAGCACGGACCGATGGGAACCCGCTTCCAGTAGCCCCGATAACCGTGGCCGCGAGGCGAGATATCGAGCGGCATCACTTCGCCGCCGAGCCGAACGCTCTCCTCCGCCGCGATGACGAATGTGTCGATCAGCCGGGTCACCTCACCCTCGGCATCCTTGATCGGCTTCCCGGCCTCGATGCAGAGACTCATGGCCAGTTCGTCGAAGCGCTCTCGAAACCGCTCCACGCAGTGCATGAGCACCGCCTTGCGTGCGTAGGCGGGCAGCTCGGCCATCGGCCGGGCTGCGACTACACTCGCCGCGATGGCGCGGTCGATGTCCAGAGGTGAGGCCATCGCCACGCGGGTCGCGACTTCGCCGCTGTACTTGTCGACGACTTCGAGGTCCGCGTTGGGCGCCTCGGGCTGATTAGCCAGGTAGAACGGATAGCGATCCTTCAGCACGGTACGACTTCCTCTTCAGATCGCACAGACGATATTGCCGAGGCGCTCGGTCAGCAGGGCGTTCTCGCGATAATCGATGGGCACGACCACCAGACTCGGCCCGGACTCGACGAACGTCTGTTCCAGAACGCCGGCCAGATCTCGGCTGCGGGTGACGTGGTGACCCGCCCAGCCGAAGGCGTCCGCAAGCTTCATCCAATCCGGATTGGAGAAGTCGAGATCGGTATGGCGACCGAATTCGTTGCTCTGCTTCCACTTGATCAGGCCGTAGCTGCGGTCCTCCCAGACCATGACCGTACAATTCACGTTCAGTCGGCGCGCGGTCTCCATCTCCTGACAGTTCATCAGAAACCCGGCATCGCCACAGATGGCGAGAATGCGCCGATCGGGATGAACGAGGGCCGCCGCGATGGCGCCTGGCAGCGCGAACCCCATCGAGCAGAAGCCATTGGGGATCAGGCAGGTGTTCGGTTCATGGCAGTGATAGTGCCGCGCGATCCACATCTTGTGCGCGCCGACGTCCGAGAGCAGCACGTCGTTCGGTCCCATGACCTGTCGCGCGTCCCAAAGCACCTTCTGCGGCCGGATCAGGCCGTCTGTCTCGTCATTCTTGTGCTGCTCGAGTTCGAGGCCCATTTCGCGGCGGGCGGCCGCCTGTTTCGCAAGGTCGAACGTCAGCCCACCTATGGCGTCGACCCGCTCGTTGAGCATCCACAGCGCGTGGGCGAGATCGCCGACCACTTCCACTTCCGGGTGGTAGTGCTCGTCGATCTCCGCAGGCAGGAAATCCAGGTGAACGATGCGCTTGTCCTTGGTGTCGTTCCACAGCATGGGGTGGTACTCGACCATGTCGAAGCCGAGCGTGATGACCAGATCTGCTGCATCGATGGCGCAAGACACCAAGTCCTTGGCCTGCAGGCCGACGGTATAGAGGCAATAAGGCGCGTCCATGTCGACGCAGCCCTTCGCCATGAAGGTGCTCGCCACGCCGATGCCGGTCTTCTCGCAGAACAGGCGCAGCTGC
>JBLRXD010000021.1:0-25883 GCA_047920935.1 Pseudomonadales bacterium
TGGCCTTCGTGCAAGTGGGCCATACAACGGGAGAGCCACGCGTGCTGATGAGCAGCTTGCTGGTAGCGCATCTGCTTGCCGCAGCATTCTGGGTCGGCTCGCTATGGCCCCTGTGTCGATTGACCCGGCTGCCTGCCGGCCACAGTGAGGCCGCCGTCATCCTGGCCCGCTTCGGCCGTATCGCAGCACTGGCGGTCGGAGTCCTCCTGCTCAGCGGTTTGATTCTGGCCGTGCTCCTGCTTGAGGGCCTTGCATCGCTGTTCATGACGGCCTATGGGCACTTTCTGCTGGCCAAGATCATGATCGTCGCAGGACTACTGGCACTGGCGGCCGGCAATAAATGGCGCCTGGTACCGGCATTCGAGCGTGGTGATACCCTGGCATCGGAACGCCTGCGGCGCAGCATCGCGCTGGAGATCGGATTGGTCGCGGCCATCGTGGTGGCGACCGGGACTCTGACTACTTTGAGTTCCCCGGCCGGCGGATGAACACGGAAGAGGATCGCGATTGCTGCGAAAAGACACCCACGAAAGGAGGCTTTTCATGAATTCTCTCAAACACAGCACGATTATCCTTCTGATCCTGTATCGCTGACGACGAGGCACATTGGCCGATCACTGCTCGCATTCTTGAAACCGTGCGCGAGAATTCCGTGAACCGCCAGGCCCAGGGCATTGAACCACGACGGCCGGAACTGATCGATGAACTGGAACTGTTCGAAGCGATCACCGGTTGTGAGGACATGTGCGCCGTCTGCCATACACCGCCAGCCTGGGGTCTAACGCACAGCGATGATGAACTGTGGCCACTGATCGCCCTGGTTACCCGCTTCCCGGATTTTGCCGATACTGATTACGGCGACCTGCTGGCGGCGGCACGCGAGGCCGCTGACCTGGGCGCAGCGATTGAAGCGCGCCTTTGAAATAGACCTCAACCGATCTACCCGCCGAACGCTGATCAGCTCGCGGTAACCGGACCCGCCTGCGCGCCACAATCCCCGACTTCCCGAAACCCCATTCCCCGCGTCCGGCAACAGCCTCATTGAGCGTGAGCAATTCGCTCGATTCGTCCCGTCACCGTAATCACCTGCGTCACGAGCTGAACTCAGGTGCCAAGCCCATACCAGGCGTGACCGTGGAATAGGCCCGTTATAACAACTATCCTCAACGCCGAGGGCGGGGTGCACGGCCGGCGCATCCGCTTCGTGGTGGAGGATGCCCCCAGGTGCCGCGAGCGATTCAGGCCGCCAACAAACTGATCAACCGCGACAACGTCTTCCTGATGCTGCTCGGCATGGGCACGCCGATGAACAACGCGGTTCTGGTGCAGCAGCTTGAGGCCGGGCCTACCGAGGCCGCTATGGCCAGACGCCGGATCTCGCCGCCATGGAAGGCTACCGTGCCGCCGATCTGGTGGTGCAGGCGCTCGAGCGTGCCGGCCGAGCTGACCCTGGAAGGCTTCCTCGCGGCGCTGGAGAGCATCGACGACTACACCGACCTGTTCGGCTACCGGGTCGCTTTTGGCCCCGATCGCCACAACGGGGCCCAGGAGTCCGCCGACGTCTGGACCGAGCCGAGCCCCTGGTGCCGAGAGGCGCTGCTCGACGGGCGCGACTTCAACTACTCCCGCGAGGCCTTTCTGCACCGAGAGAGCTATCGGCACCGTTCCGACGAGCCGACGACCGATGCCGACGGGGTGCGGGGCACTGCCGGCAGCGTCTCCGGCGACGAGCTGTACACCGACATCCACTTGCAGAAGACGTTCTGGGCGGACAACGAGCGGCTCGGCTTCTTCGTGCGCATGCAGCGCTTCGAGGACTTCGACGGGCGTTTCGACCGGCAGATCGTCGGCGTTCAGGCCCAGTTGGGAAGCGCCTGGCAAGTTGCGCTCGCCGGCGACGTCAAGGGCAGCAAGGCCGAGACCGACGTCCAGCTCGAGGCCCGCTGGCAGCCCGATGACCATCGGCTGCTACGCCTGGTGTACGTTGCGCCCGAGCTGTTCTTCAACGACAAGGACGGCGTCGGCGAGTACGACAAGCAGCCGCACACCGTATTTCTCCACTATCGGCACCGCTTCGGCGGCGGCAGCATCGCGGAGCTGGTCTGTCGAGTTCGAGCACGCCCGGCGGCGCTTCGAGTGGGCAGACCGTCCTGCTCCGGATGCGGAGGCGTTTCGCCGCGACCTCCTGGACGCGACGCTGTACACCGTGCTCGACGGAGTGCGTTTCACGCCGGGCGTCAGTCTTGGGAGCCGACGGTGTATGTCGATCGCCACGATGTCAGCCGCCACTTCGCTGCCGCGCCGCAACAGCGAGCGCGATGGCTGGGCGGCCAAGCTCGCCGTCCCCTGGCGGTACGTGGTCAGCGAGTCGAACGACGCGGTGTTGACGGTCAACCTGACCTTCCGTTTGCACACCGCGAACTTTGGCGGTGGCAACGTGCAGCTGCACTGGCCGCTGTGAGAGCTGCGGCCCCGACGGCCGCCCGTCAGAGCGGCCAGTCGGGAAAGCCCGGTGTCTGCTCGAAGCGCTCGAGCTGGGTCTCGAACAGCGTCGACGCCGACAGGCGATCGAGATCCCGCGCGACCCGCCGCGGCGTGGCGTAGCCGCTGCGGCAACAGGCGAGATAGTCGCGCAGCAGGCTGATCAGCCCGGACCGGCCCCGTTGCCGCAAGGCCGCATCGGCGTTCAGAAAGTAGACGGCGCCGCCCCAGTACATGGTGGGGTAGTTGCCTTCCGCCCGCAGCCGCGGCGCTGCTGCGGCGAACGGCCGCTGCGGGTGCCCGTAGCGCTGCCGGGCGCGCTCGATGCGCTCCCGATAGCGCCCGTTCGCTTCCGCCCGGCCGAGCACGCCCATGGCGATCATCACTTCGTACTGCAGGTAGCTGGCGAAGCCTTCCGCGAACCAGGCGTGGGACGACCCCAGGTAGGGCAGCACCAGATGGCCGAGCTCGTGGGGCGCCGTCCAGTCGCGCCGGAAGTCCTCGAGCGGGAATCGCGGATCTACGTGCAGATGCACGCCCTGAGCCCGGCCGCGCCGGGTGTGGGCCCAGGGCACGGGCTGGCTGGCGCCGTCCCGCCGATACAGGTGCACGTGGACGTCGAATGGGAACTCGCCCACCAGCGAGGCCAGCGCTTCGGCGGTCTCGGTCACCCAGGCGGTCAGCTTGACCCGCTCGGCGGCAGCGAACTGGTCCTCGAAATGGAAACGCAGCTCCGCCGCCGCCGGCAACGCCAGCACGACACCGGCGAGCAGGATCGAGACTCGTGCCCACTGTAACAACCGCATCCTCAGCCCGTCTTTGTCCGAGTCGCCCTAAGCCGGACCCCGAGCGCTTCGGCAACCGCCGGAGCCACACCAAGACCATGCCCAGCACCAGAGTTCACGTTCTTCGGCTCAAGCCCCTGCAGCGCCTGCTGCACGGGCTCTCCCGGGACCAGTACGTTCAAGCCGTGCTGCTGGTCGGCGACTACCAGGCGAGGCGTCGCGGCAGCGCCCTGGAGCGCGATGCCGCCGCGGCCCGGGCCGAGATTGCCGCCCTGCCGGAGCGCCTGGCGCGGCTCGGCCATACCCCCCGCCGCTGACCATCATCGGCACCCTGTGCCGAGCCATGCACATCGAGGTCGACCCGGACTTCGGCGTCGCCCCTGCGAGCCCGAGCCGCCGCGGTCCCGGGCGGCCACTGATCGGCAGCGTGCAAATGGGCGTCACCGCTCGCTCCAGGTCGGCCGGCGCCAGGGCGCCCAGCGGCGCCACCAGGCCGGGCCGGCGGGCGCCGCCCGCGGCTGCCCGCCCACATCCACCACCGGCAGGCCTCGAGCGAGCCAGCCAGGCCCGCCCGCACTGCCGAACATGCCCTCGTCCACTTCCACCACCCGGGCGTAGCCCCGGCTTTCCAGCGCCGGGCCGAGCCAGCGGGTGCGCCCGCCGGTGGCGCACATCAACGCGATCGGCAGGTTGGGGTGGCGCGCCGACAGCGCGTCCAGGCGCTCGAGGAAGTCGGCGTCGTGCATGGACAGCGGCTGGGAACCCATCGGCAAGCCGGATGACTGCCACTCCGCCGGGGTGCGAACGTCCACCAGCAGCAGCACGCCGTTTTGTACCCGGTCATGGGCCTCCGCCGCCGAGATCCGTTCGGCCGCCGGCGTGGCGGTGACGGCAAACAGCAGCGCGATGCCGAACAGGGCGCGGGCCATCAGCGCAGCGGCGGGCGGCTCACCCCGCGCCTCCCGGCGGCTTGCGGAACTTCAGCGTCATGCGATCCGACTCGCCGATGGCGCGGTAGCGGGCTTCGCAGTCCTCCTGATCGGCACCGGCCGGCAACCCGCGGCAGTGGCGCAGGCTCGGCGGCAGCGTCCAGACTCCGGCCGGATGATCCGCCGTGTCGTTCGGGTTGGTGTTGATCTCCGAGCTCGCCTCGAGTATCAGGCCCGCTTGATTGACGAGGGCAACGACGTGGGTCTCGGTGACGTAGCCGCTGCGAATCATGTCCTCGATCGAAGTGCCCGGCCGAGCCCGGCGGCGCCACGGTGGTCCGCTCGGCCGTCACGGAGAAGCCCGTGGCGTAGTAGACGCCGCGCCGAGCACGGTCAGGAGGCACAGCCAGCGTCTCGCAGCCGGCGGAACAGCGGCAGGGCGCACACGAAAATCCATGAGGTTCGGCATGATGAATGAGGCTCCAGGCTTCCCATCGGACGTCTCCGCTGCTCCGATGTTACGCCGACGGCGACCGGCCGGGCAGACGGCCCGGCTCGTGGGCCTGAGTCTGCTGGCTGCGGCGGCAACGGCCGCGGCCGTTGCCGCGGCCGATCCGGCAACGGTCCGCTGGCAGGGGCTGGTCGAGGCGCTGCGTGCAGAGCAGCAGATACACGGCATTCCCGCGCTGGCGCTGGTGCTCCTCGACCAGGGACGCCCCGTGCGGCAGGCCGTGCACACCCTGCCGGGGGCACCGGCCCTCCACCACGACACGCCGTTTCGCTGGGGCTCCATGAGCAAGACAGTGACTGCGTTGGCCGTGCTGCAGGCGGCCCACGCCCGTGGCGTCGATCTGCACACGCCGGTGACCCACTGGCTGCCACGGCCGCCCTACCGCAACCCCTGGACGGCGCGGCAACCGGTGCGGCTGGTGCATCTTCTCGAGCTCACCGCCGGGCTCGCCGATCTCAGCCGCGCCGAGTTCGACGACAACACGCCCCGTTCTCTCGGCGCCGCGCTGCAGCGGGGGGCCGCCGGGCGGGTGATCCGCTGGCCGCCGGGCATGCAGCACAGCTACAGCAACGTGCCGCCGGGCATCGCCGCCGCCGTCCTCGAGCGCATCGGCGGCGAGCCCTTCGACGAGGCGGTGGCGCGCGGGGTGTTCGAGCCGCTGGGCATGTCGGGCGCGAGCTTCCAGCCGCTGCCCGGTCTGCCCAGCGGCTTCCGCGCCGATGGCGTCACGCCGATCCCCTACTTGCACGTCACCTTTCCCGCGTTCGGGGGCCTCAACGCCTCCCCGCAGGACATGGGCCGCCTGCTCGAAGCGCTGCTGAACCGGGGCCGGGTGGACGGCGGCCGGGCGATTCCCGAGCCCGTGGTCGAGCGTGCGTTCCGCGCCGAGTCGTCCCTGGGGGCCCGCCACGGTCTGGAGATCGCCTACGGCGCCGGAGTGTACGGTTGGGTGCGGGACGGGCACCGGTTCCTCGGTCATGGCGGTGATGCGGACGGCTATCTGTCGCGCTTCGGGCTGCTGCCGGAGGCAGGCCGCGGCTACCTGCTCGGCATCAACGTCGACGACCCGCGCCTGTTCGGCCGGTTGCGCCGTCTGGTGGAGCGCGCCAGGGTGCGCGGGCCCGACCCGGTGCTGCCGCAGGCCTGGACCACCGCATCGTTCACCCCGGGAAAGCTCCGCAGCACGTGCTCGATCTCGCCGGGCTCCACCCGGTTGCCGCGCAGCTTGAGCTGGCGGTCGGTGCGCCCGAGATAGAAGATCTCGCCGGCCGCGTCCATGCGCACCCGATCGCCGGTGCGGTACCAGCGCCCGCCGTCGATCACGCCGTCCACGAACCGCTCTGGTGAGGTCCGGCTGGCCGAGATAGCCGCTGGCGAGCCCCGGGCCCGCCAGGCACAGCTCTCCCGCCACTCCCGGCGGCTGCAGCCGTAACGTAGGCGATGGAGACGGCCTTGATGATCGACAACGCGCCGAAGCCGTCCGAAATGATGTGGGCCACCACGCCGATGAAGTAATGGGTGCTCGGGTCGGTGCGGACCAGGGCGGCGCGAATCAACGGGAACTCGGTCAGCTTGATTGCCGCATCCCGGCGCCGGGCGAGCACGGCCATGGCCCGGCGCGGCGGCCTTCGTCTTCCGGATTCTCGCCGTCGCAGAGGTCGACGTGCTCCAGCCGGAACGGCCGAGCGGACAGCGCGAAGTGCGGCCGGTCACCGCCCTCCACGCAGTACGCGCGCAGCAACTCGAAGTGATCGACCACGGCCGCGGCCGCACGCTCGAAGCGGGCGGCGTCGAGCGGCCCCGACAGCTTCATCTGAATACAGGTGTTGTAGGAAACGCCGAGGGGGCTGAGCTTCCACTCGACCCACAGCCCTTCCTG
The DNA here is from genome assembly GCA_047920935.1 of Pseudomonadales bacterium. Taxonomy (GTDB): domain Bacteria; phylum Pseudomonadota; class Gammaproteobacteria; order Pseudomonadales; family Azotimanducaceae; genus UBA7803. The sequence continues at coordinate 6,586 of JBLRXD010000021.1, forward strand.
CTCGCGGGTGAGCGGTATCGCGCCGCCCACACGTTCGGAAGATTCCGCCGTGACCGGCTGCTGTGTCACTGAAGGCATGGGCGCTGACCCTCCCGACATGAACCCCGCCGATGGCGTCCCTTACGCATCGGCCTTCGCTAGCCGTCATAGACGTTTGCTGCGGCGGATCGTTACGAGTGGAATTCTCCGTAACGACGGGTCGAGCCGTGGCCCGACGCGCTGTTCGAGCGGGCGTGCTCACGGCAGGTTCGGCGCTGATCGGCGCCTGCGCCGCAGCGCCGCTCGAGCACATCGGAAGCCCGCCGATCCTGGCCTCGCCGCTGGTGCAGCCGTTCACCGGGGGCACTACCCGGTAGAGCTGTCGAGCAACAACGGGCTGCGCTGCGACCGCGGTGCTCCGCGCTTCTGCTTCGGGTTCGGCATACCCGACTCGCAGCTGCAACCGCAGCGGCGCAGTGGTTACTTCTGCGCCTTGATGTACGCCTGCTGGACCACGTCGACCGTATAGGCGGTCAGGGCAGCCAGCTCCTTGGAATCCCACGGCAGCACGTCGGTCTTCATGGGCACGACCATGCAGAACTGCACCATCTCTTCCGCCGTCACCGAGTCGAGCTTGGAGCGCCGCTGGGGCATTCTCACCTCATGGGGATAGGGCTCGAGGAAGGTCTTCTTGAACATGCGGGTGTTGCCCCGATGGCAACTGGCGCAGGAGGCCTTGCCGTTGCCGCTCAGGCTCGGATCGTTCCACAGCTCTTCGCCGTAGGCGACCAGCTCCTGGCGATCACCCTGGTAAGGTTCGGTACCCTCCGGCCGGGTGACCTGCTCCTTGGGCACGGCCACCGCCAGGGCGGCGCCCCCCAGGGCCAGGCCGGCTACGATCAGTACGGTTCTCGAATTTCTGCGTTTCATCACTCATAGTCCTCTTCGTCGTCTGCTGGTGCCGCCTCGAAAGTACCGATGTGCTCGACGAGCACGTCGATGTCGTCGTCGGTCAGCGCTACTGCCATGGGCTGCATGATCTGGCCGGTTTCGTCGTCCGGGTGCTTGCCGCGAACGCCCGCGCGGAAGCTGCGTAGCTGGGTCTCCAGGTACCAGCCGTGCTGGCCGGCGAGGCGGGGCGCCTCAAACGCCTCGCTTCCCTGGGCTCGATCGCCGTGACAGACGGCACACACCTGGTAGAGCTCGGCGCCGTCTGCATCCGCCAGCGCCGGCGGCGCGCCGGCCAGAAGTAGGGACAGCAGGACGGACAGCCGCCACCAGATCGACAGTTCCAGGCGCATGATCATCTCCCCAACGCAGGTGCAAAGATACTTCACAGACGCACGGCGCGCGGTTTCGCTACGGTGTCCGGAAAAAAATTTCGCGCCGCCGGGGCCTATGACGGGCTTTTCCCTCTGACATGTCTGGTAGGATTCTTGGCTGAGCCTGCTTCGCGGCGCTGGGGAATGGCGAAGTCGGCTAATCGAGCGCACAGGGCTTGCATTCCGCACTTCTCCAAGATGATTTCTCGGCATTATTTGCTTCCGATTCTTCGAACACTGACAAGTAGTTGGTGAGTTGCTCCTGCTCCGGCTCGAAGAGCTCCTTCACCGTTTCCTGTTCCCATTCGGCCGACAGCGCGTGGATCCGGTACGTTGGTCGACGCGCTGGCGCTGCTCAAAGCACCAGGCCCAGAACGTGCGCATCGCCGGCAGGCTGTGCTGACTGCGATACTCGAGCTTGTTCTGGCCGGTGAGCTGCTTGTCGCGGATCTCCGCTTCGGAACCGGTACAACTCGCCGATCAGGGCAACAGAACGCGGCCAGTATTGGAAGGCTGGCACTTGCAACAAGACGACATCCTCTCACGGGAGGCCGCTACCTAGCCGCAGCAAGAGATCTTGGCGTTGCGCTTCACCGGTCTGGAGTAAGAACCGTTTGGCCGGAGTTCTCCCTTTATGCCCTGATAGTCGTCACTGGCCAAGGTTCAGCATTGGCGCCCGCGCCTTACTTCGCCGAGAGCTGAACGAGCACGCCGTTGGCCGACTTCGGATGAATGAACACCTGAGGTCCACCTTCGCCGATGAGCTGCGCGCCCGCGGCTTTCAGGGCCGCGATGGTACCCGCCAGATCATCCACGGCCATTGCGATGGTATGAATGCCTTCCCCACGGCTCGCCAGGGCCTTGCCGACCGCGGCGGACTCGTTGGTCGGCGAGACGATCTCGACGAAGCCGCCGTCGGAGAGGTTGAAGAACGCCTGCCGGATGCCGAGTGCATCGTTCCGATCGATGCGATCGCACGGCACGCCAAGTAGATTCCGCCAGTTTTCCACCGCGTGATCGAAGTCCTCCACGCGGATCACGAGATGGTGCATTCCGGTCACGGCCATTTGTCTACCCCAGGTTGATCTGTGCCTGCTCATACGAACATGGCCTGCCCACGCGTGCAACGTCGTTGCAGGGACCAACTACTCCGCTAAGCACTCTGGCCACAATGGTGATGCACTGCTGAAGGCCGTCAATACCGTGATGCTGGTGAATCAGCCGCGTAAACTACACCAGCAAATGAATAACAAGAGATTCACAAGGACCAGAAAGGTCGGATTCGCGATCACGATCGTTTTCGCCATTGCGCTCATCTGGCTGTGGCTTATCGTTACCGATTTCCCCAAAGCGCTCGAACCGAACCAGCACAGCCCCGCCGGCGTGCTGATCGACAATGTTCGGCTGATTTCGATGGTGCCGGGCGCGCCGGATACTGAAGATGCACGCGCTGTGCTGGTCATCGGCGATCGCATAGCTCAGATCGGCGCAGCCGGTGAATTGTTGGCGCCGGAAGGCGTGCGCACCATCGATGCCGGTGGGTACAACCTGATCCCGGGACTGATCGACGCGCACATCCACCTCAGCGACGAGGCGGAGTTGGCGGGCTATCTCGCCCATGGGGTTACCGGCCTGCATAACGCGTCGGGCTACCCATTCCATCTGCCGCTTTCCAAGCGCATCAACCAGGGCCTGATCCTCGGCCCGGACTTTCTAACCACAGGCCCGATACTCAACAGCCGAGGCCCGAACGAAAACCCGCTACAGCAGACGGTTACGACCGATGCCGAGGCACGTGCTGCGGTGCGCGATCAATACAATGCTGGCTATCGCAGGTTGAAGTTGTACTCCAATCTAAGCCGCGAAGCCTTCGAAGCCATTCTCGATCAGGCAGGCGTGCTTGGCATGCGGGTAACAGGCCATACACCGGAGGGCCAACGTACCGCCGGGATTCCTCACGAGAACCCGTTTGAGATCCCATGGGAGGATTCGCTCGGCCGGGGTTTCACGACATTGGAGCATGTCGAAACGCTCGTCTGGCATAGTCTTCGCGGCGAGCTGGATGAGGAGCGGATGCGAGAGGTGGCCGCAAGATTGGCCGCGTCTGGCGAAGCCGTTACCACCACGCTGATTGCCCACAAGCAATTGGTGCTGATTGCGCAGACGAAGGGCGCGTATCTGCAACGCCCCGGCTCTGACACCATCAACCCACTGGTCCGTCTTGCGCAGCGCAGCGATGCAAAGTACTGGAGCCAGGCCGACCCGTCGGCATACGAGGGGCCACGCGCCGAGTTCTATCTAACGGCAACTCGACTGCTGCACGAGGCGGGTGTCCCCTTGATCGCAGCAACCGACGCAGGCGTCTTCACCATCATTCCAGGGGAGTCGATGGCGCGAGAGTTGGAACTTCTGGTTAAGGCCGGGCTTTCGCCCCACCAGGCGCTGGCGGCAGCCACACGGATAAGCGCGCAGATTTTGGGATTCGAGCAAACCGGAGTGATTGCCCCGGGCTATCGCGCCAATCTCGTTTTGCTGCCCGAGGACCCTTTGATTCAGATCGGCGCGGTTGAGTTTCCGGCCGCCGTCATGCTCGGCGGGTACTGGATGGATGACATCAAACTCGAGGAATTGAGGGAAGCGGCACGCGACTCGTCGTTAACCCGCTCTGTCTGGCGGGCACTGCAAATGAAGCTGTGAGTAATGATGTGTCGATGACGAGTCGAACCATGAGGCGCGCGCTACTGAACGTGGTCGAGGATCTTGCGGATGAGATCGGGCGAAGCTGCCCGCCGCAGAACGGGATTTTCGCGTTCGGCATCGGGGCCAGGAGATAGGCCAAGCTTGCGCCCCCTCCCAACCGCGGAGGGATTCAGCAAATGAGAATCGTTTCGAAAATCCCTCCGCGGAGGGGTTCTGCGACCTAAGGCCGCACCGTTCGATGGCACCTACCGTGGCGTGCCCGTTTACGTTGCGGAAAAATCTTCATGCAGGTCGATCACGTCGCTCGTCTCGAAGTGGTGGCCATGTGCCACGCGCACTCCCTCTGTGGCAAGCCACGCGATGCGCCAGATCCGCGGTCTGCTGTACGACCAGGGCTTCACCATCGGAGCCCTCGCCCGTCTTCACGCTTTGCCTCGGCCTGCTCCGCCAGCTTCCCGACATCCACCGCACGCTGCGTTGGGCTGTGGTTCCCCTGGTAATGTTGACCCCGCTCTGCCTGGCCGCCATCTGGCCCACCTGGCTGCGCGCCACGATCCAAGGGTTGGCCATCTGCAGCGATGTGCCTGCGGCCTGGTGGCAGACGGCGTGGGCGCCGCTGCAACTGCAAGCACTGCGGCCACGAGCAGAATACGCACCAGACGAAGAAAAAGAACCCAGCCGCCCAGTGCAAAGCCAAGATGCCGGACGTGACCGTCGATACGACGAAGCAACCGAGCGACTGGGCAAAGGGGAAGGGCGCAACGGTCGGGATGAGGAACGTCACCAGCGACGCACTGAAGCCCACCTACGTAGTCTTCCACTTCGTCAGCGTGCTTTGACCGCAGACCGCGCCCCGCGCGTCGAGGATTTGGGCATCCCTGATGGTGACGTAGCCCACCGGACCCGCTGAGGACACCCAGCCTTCCGGCTTCGCGCTCGAGCGCCGAAGCCTGGAACACAACGAAGCGGGGGTGCGCCGAGGCGGTGCGACGCTCGGAGCCGAGCGCCCGGAAACGAGTCTCGTGGATCGCCCTCTGGAGAGGGCTCCTACAACCCTCAGCTTTCGACGATCACGCCCTGCGCGGCGAGGGTGTCGATTTCTTCCCGGCTGAACCCGTATTCGGTCAGCACTTCGCGGCTGTGCTCGCCGATCCGCGGCGCGCGCCGCGGAGCGACCTGCGCCTCATCGGATAGCCGGATCGGCGTCGCCAGGGTGCGCGCTACCCCTGGCACACCGGAGGCGAAGGGCACGAACACGCCGTTGGCGATGAGTTGCGGATCGTCGATCACTTCCGCGTTGCGGGCGACCAGGCTGTACACGATGCCGCAGGCGTCCAGGCGCTGGCATAGTTCGTTGGCGTCGAGCGCACCGATGGCCTTCTGGATCTCTTCCCGGGCGTAAAAGCGATTGCTGAACAGCGGCCTGACCGGCTGCATGCGCGGATCGTCGAGCCAGCGCGCGGCATCCAGCGCGTCGACCAGTTTCGACCAGTCCCGGGCGATGTTCTGCACGGCGATCAGCAAGTGACGATCATCACGGGTGGTGTAGACGTTCTGCACCGGGTTCGACCAGCCCTCCCGATCCCGCCGGGCCGCTCCATCGACGCCGGCCAGCACCGCCTGCAGATTGAGGCCGTTTGCCCAGGTACCCGTCGCGGCCAGAGAGGTGGAGACCATGCCGCCCTCGCCGGTCCGGTCGCGGCGGTAGAGCGCCATCATGATGCCGGCGAACAGAGTCACGGCGGTGGCGTGGTCGCCGACACCGCCGGCGGGCACGCTGGGCGGCACGTCCTTGTCGTGCATCATGTCCATGATGCCGGTGCGCGCAAACCAGCCGGTGAGATCGAAGGCCGGCCGATCCGCTTCGTCTCCCTCGAGGCCGTAGGCAGAGATCTGCGCGAACACCAGCCGCGGGTTCACCTTGCGCAGCGTCTCCCACTCCAGACGATACTTGCGCAACTGCCCCGCACTGAAGTTGACCACCAGAACGTCGGCAGCATGCAGCAGGCGCATCAACACCTCGTAGCCTTCAGGCTTCGAGATGTCGAGCGCCAGCCCGCGCCGGTTGCGATCGGTGAGTTGCCACGACCACTCGCTCGCGTGCCCGGCTGCGATCGACCGGTGCCGATCGCCCGTCGGCGGCTCGATCTTCACCACGTCGGCGCCATAGTCCGACAGGATGGTCGCCGCGCACGGCCCCGCCAGAAACGATGCCGCGTCGATGACCTTGAGGCCCGAGAACAGGGTAGACATGGGCATGGCTCCTCTAAGATGTTCAGACGACCATTGTGCGCGATGTTCGGATGTGTCGCGGGTCGAGAAATCGTTCTCATCGCCCTCTGGAGAGGGCTCCTACACTTTCACAAAGCGTTGATCGCACCGCGCTTACTATTATGGCAAACGGAGTCTGGCCGCTGTACCGCCGCGCCTGATGATCCGCAGGGAGCACCACCATCGAACCCACAGAACACCAACCGGAAGCCGGCCGCCTGCACCGCCAGTACGCGCTGGTGCTGGGCTATGCCGGTGCGGCCTTCGTACCCGCGATGCTGACAGTGGCCGTGCTGTTTCCTTCGGTCGCCGCGCCCGCCCGCCGCGTGAGCATCATCTACGGCGCGGCGATCCTCGCCTTTCTCGGCGGCATTCAATGGGGACTGTCGCTGCGCAATGCGGCACCACACATCAGCCTGCGCCGCCTGGCGGTCAGCATGGTGCCGCCGCTGTGGGCCGTCATGTCGCTGAGTGTGCCGGTTGACCTGTCGACAGCACTGCTGATCCTCGGCCTTTGCAGTCTGCTGGCTTACGAGTGGCTGGAACGCGCCGATCGGGCCTACCCCGATTGGTATCTGCCTCTGCGCCTCAGGCTCACGGTGGTGCTGACCGCGAGCCTGGCGCTGACGTTGCTGCTTTAGCAGCGGCCCTGCTTTGCCAGCCCCGGAGGGCAGTGAGGCGGGCCCGGAGGGCGGCGTTCGTGCCAGCGCCCGTGGTCGGCGTACTGGTAGTGCCGCGGCGCGGGGGCATAATGATCGTGCTGCTGCCTGCGATCCCTGGTGACGATCGCCGTCCCCAAGGCACCGCCGATGGCGCCGCCGAGAATCGCCTCGTTGCGCCCACCGAGTTCGCTGCCAATGACCGCACCGACCGCAGCGCCCACGCCGGCGCCAACGGCCGTGCGCACATGATCGTCATTGGCCCGAACCGGCAGGGCCGCTCCCGCGAGCAGAAGAGCAATCAGGGTCATGCGCAACATGATGGTCATCCTCGTTGTGGTTGATGCTGTCAGGAGTATTGCGCGACTGGCCTGAACGAAGCATGAACACCACACAACGAGAAACAACGAGCGCGCAGCGGCATCGGCTACGCGAGCAACGGCTGGCCGTTCAGCGGCCGACGTCGAGACCCGCCAGGCAACCTTCCTCGCGCCATGCGTCCATGCGGGCGAAATAGGCGTTCGGGCCTTTGCCGTAGCTGCCGTTCTGCATGCTGCGGCGGCTCGGCTGCCCCTCGTTGTTGTAATAGCCGGGCGTGCAGGAAGCGAGGAAGTCCTCGTTGTAACGGGACAGCGAGATGATCTCCTCCACCCAGGCGTCTTCGGCCGCTGCCGTCGCCTCGATGGTGCGGATGCCGTCGCTCCGACAACGGTCGATGAGGTAGGCCATGTGGCGCGCGGCCTCGTCCATGGCGTGGGGGAAGTTGGTGGTGAAAGCCGCCTGGGCGTTGCTCATCACGAACAGGTTGGGAAAGCCGTGAACGTGCACGCCGTGCAGAGTGCGGATGCCGTCCTGCCACTTCGCGCTGAGTTTCTGGCCCGCGCGGCCGACCACGTCGTAGCGGGCGCGGCGCGTGTAGTCGGTGCCAACCTCGAAGCCCGACGCGAAGACGATGCAATCCACCGGATACTCCACGCCGTTGGCAACGATGCCATTCTCGGTGATGCGCTCCACGCCTTTGCCTTCGGTGTCGATGAGGTGCACGTTGGGGCGATTGAAGGTGGGCAGGTAGTCGTCGTGGAAGCACGGCCGCTTGCAGAACTGCCTGTACCAGGGCTTCAGCGCCTCGGCGGTCTGCGGATCGGCGACCAGAGACTCGGCACGGTTGCGGATCTGCTCCATCTTCTGGAAGTCGGCGAGTTCCATGAGCTTCGGCACCTCGGCCCGGTCGATGCCCTTGCCGCGATAGTTGGCCATGGAAATCAGGTTGCGGATGATTTCCGTCCAGCCGTCCTTGACCAGGTCTTCCTCGATCACGCCGCCCGACGTCAGGGTGTTGAAGTTCTCCATCCGCTCCCGCTGCCAGCCGGGCTTCAGGCTCTCTGCCCACTGCGGATCCGTGGGCCGGTTGTTGCGCACGTCCACGGAGGACGGCGTGCGCTGGAACACGTAAAGCTCCTGCGCCGACGCGCCGAGATGGGGCACGCACTGCACAGCGGTGGCGCCGGTGCCGATGATGCCGACGCGCTTGTCGCCGAGCTTGTGCAGATTCCCCTCCGAACTGCCCCCCGTATAGGCGTAGTCCCAGCGGCTGGTGTGGAAGGTGTGACCGCGGTAGTCGGTGATGCCGGGGATGCCCGGGAGTTTGGGCCGGTTGAGGGGGCCGTTGCAGAGGATGACGAAGCGCGCTCGCATGGCGTCGCCGAAGTTGGTGCGGATGACCCAGCACGATTCGCCCTCGTCCCAGGCGACGTCGCTGACTTCGGTCTGCAAGCAGGCATTGCTGTAGAGGTCGAACCTGCGGGCGATGTTGCGGCTGTGCTCGAGGATCTCCGGCGCGTGGGCGTACTTCGCCTTCGGCACGTAACCGAGCTCCTCGCAAAGCGGCAGGTAAATGTAGGCCTCGGTGTCGCACGCGGCGCCCGGGTAGCGGTTCCAGTACCAGGTGCCGCCGAAATCGCCGCCGCGCTCGATGATGCGCAGGCTCTCGACCCCCGCCTGGCGCAACCGCGCGCCGGTGATGAGCCCGCCGAAGCCGCCGCCGATGATGATCACGTCGGTCAGGTCGGTCAGCGGTGCACGGTCGATCTTCTGCTCGATGTAGGGGTCGTCTACGTAGTGCGAGAACGTGCCGGCAACCTCGATGTACTGCTGGTTGCCGTCCGGCCTCAGGCGCTTGTCGCGTTCGATGCGGTACTTTTCGCGGAGGGCGTCAGGGTCGAACCCCAGTTCTTCGTTCTGTGCGCTCATGCAGTCTCTCCCGTTTGAGAACGCATTCTAATCTTTTCCGACGGCGGGCAGAACGCTTTGCATCACCGGGCCGGCCGAGCTTCCGCTTCGACGTCGACTACCGCGCGCCGCCGCTCAGGGAACCATCGCCCGCACCACCGCAGGTGCCGGACCGCCCGGCAAGATCATCACCACCGCGTCATCGAAGCCGGCCTCGGCGAACCGGTCGAGCTTGTCCCTGAGCTCGCCGAGGTCGGTGCCCGCACTGACCTGAATGGTCGAAATCACGCAACGGCCACCGCCGCATTGACGGTAGCGCGCGATCGCCGCGCACACCTCGTCCACGGTGCGGTAATGGGCCGAGGCGGCCAACCAGCAGCACGGTCGATTGTTCGACGACCGCCTCCGGCCGCTCACACCCTCCGACTGATCCTGCGATACTGCCGCGCGTTTCAGCCCCCGGTCGAGGAATGATCGCCATAACCTTTCTCCGACGGGCCGCGTTGACGGCCATGATCTGCTGTGTTTTGCCTGGCGCCGCGTGGGCACAGGAAGCGGCAGCCAATGGGCGCATCGACGCCCTCTTTTCCCAGTGGGATCACGCCGATTCCCCCGGCTGCGGGGTTTCCGTGGTTCAACGGGGCGAGGCGGTGTTCGCGCGCGGCTACGGCAGTGCCAATCTGGATTACCAGATCCCGATCACGCCGCGGACGGTGTTCTACCTGGCATCGGTTTCGAAGCAGTTCACCGCCGCGGCGGTGGCTCTGGCCGCGGAACAGGGACACCTGTCCCTCGATGACGACATCCGGCGCTGGTTTCCGGAACTTCAGGATTACGGGTCAATCATCCGGGTTCGTGACCTGGTGCATCACACCAGCGGCTTGCGCGACTACCTGACCCTCATGTCGCTGGCCGGCATGTCCTACGGCGACAGCTGGACCAGCGCTGACATCCTCGACCTGGTCGCCCGCCAGAGGGAGCTGAACTTCGCGCCCCGCAGCGACTACCTGTACAGCAACACCGGGTACTTCCTGCTCGCCGAACTCATCCAGCGCGCCACCGGCGTCTCGCTGCGGCGGTATACCACCCGGGAGATTTTCGAGCCGCTGGGCATGAGCAATACGTGGTTTCACGACGATGCCGGACAGGTGATCCGCGACCGCGCCGTTTCCTACGCGAACAACGGCCGCGGCTTCCGCATGAGTTACCTGTACAACTTCGACAAGGTCGGTTCCGGGGGGCTGTACTCGACACTCGAAGACCTGGCGCGATGGGACGCCAACTTCAGTGCTACCCGTATCGGCGGCCCAGCGTTTCTCGAGACCATGCACCGCCGCGGGGCTACCGAGAGAGGAACCCAGCTGCGCTATGCCTTCGGCCTGCAGCACGGCAGCTATCGAGGCCAGCCAACCGTGGAGCACGGGGGCTCGCTGATGGGGTTCCGCACCACCATGCTCCGCTTTCCCGAGGAAGAAACCACGGTCTTCGTCTTGTGCAATCTCGCCAGCACGGATCCGGAACGGCTGGCCAGACAGGTGGCGGACGTGGTGCTGGCGGGGCAGCTGGGGTCGCGCCGGGACGGGCGATCGCAGACGACGGCGGACACACCGACACCGGAACACCGAGCGAGCGAGGCGACTGCCTCGGCATACCGGCAGCACGCCGATTACGAAGGCTCCTACTTCAGCCAGGACCTGGCGGTGGCCTATCACGTGGCGGCCCGTGACGACGGCCTCCGGCTGCACTGGCCGCGGGCGGAATCGGCCGAGCTCATTCCGTTCGGCGACGACGCCTTCCGCGTACGGCGCAGCACGGTGTCGCTGCGGTTCGTGCGGGAGCAGGGAGCGGTAACCGGGATGATCGTCGACGCGGGGCGGGCCAGGGGGCTGCATTTCGAGCGGCAGCCGATCCAAACTGCTGCCGCCGGCAGCGACGCGGGTTAGACGCGATGTGGTGAGGCTGGAAGCGGTACTGCCGCCGCGCGGCAATAGCCTGCTCGACTGTGACCGTTGAGGGCTCCACAGGAGCCGGCAACTCGACCCGCTGCGGTGACGATGCCAGAGCCGTAGAATCCCGGAAAGGCAACCGGGGAGGGCCAATCCATGAGCCGCAAGGAATCCACCGGCGACCAGCGCGCCGATGTCTGGCGACGGGTGATCGGCCCCGGCGTGTACCCGCACCAGCATGCGGCAGCGTTGCTGAATCCATTGCGTCGGCTCATCCTCTCTCCCGCAGCGCTGGCCCGACGCTTGACGCTCCGCCCCGACATGCGGGTACTCGAACTCGGCTGCGGGCCCGGCTACTTCAGCGTCGAGTTCGCTCGGAGGATTCCCCGCGGCACGCTGGTGCTCGTCGACGTTCAACCGGAGATGATCGAAAAGGCCGTGGGGCGCCTGCGCGCAGCGGGGCAGACCAATTTCGAGACCCACCAGGCCGACGCCCGCCGGCTGCCCCTCGACGACGCCAGCATCGACGTGGCGGTGCTCGTCGCCGTGATCGGCGAGGTCGGTGATGCCGAAGCCCAGGCCGCCTGCCTGGCCGACCTGCGGCGTGTGCTGAAGCCGGGGGCTCGCCTGTCGCTGACGGAACAACCCGGAGACCCCGATCGGGTGCCACGCGGGCAGTTGCACCACCGGGCAGTAGCGGCAGGCTTCGAGCCCGAGCGCACCTACAACCGCCTGTTCAGCTACACGCTCAACTTCCGCCGGCCCGCGTGAGGCTCACTGCGCCGTGTAGCCCCCGTCGATGACCAGCTCGCTGCCGGTGACGAACTTCGCGTCGTCAGATGCCAGGTAGAGAATACCGGCGGCAATGTCGTCGGGCTCGCCGACGTGGCCGAGCGGATGGCGGGAATCCAGCTCCCGCCGGAACGCCTCTTCGCCCTCCGGCGACTGGCGCCCGAGCTCGGCGACCAGCGGCGTCCATATGTAACCCGGATGCACGGAGTTCACGCGGATACGCTCCTTCGCGTACAGGAGCGCGTCGGTCTTCGACATCAGCCGCACCGCGCCTTTCGACGCGTGATAGGGCGGAATATCCGGCGCGCTGATCAAGCCGTAGATGGAAGACAGGTTGACGATGCTGCCGCCGCCGGCCTTACGCAGGTAGGGGATGGCGTGCTTGGTGCAGAAGAACACGCCGCGCACGTTGACGTTCATGACGTGATCCCACTCTTCGGCGCTGATCTCATCGGTGGGTTTGTTCACCCCGGCGATGCCGGCGTTGTTGACCAGCACGTCGAGCTTGCCGAACGTTTCGGCTACTGAGCGGCAGACCTCGGCCACGGCAGCTTCGTCGGTGACGTCCAGGCGCCAGAAGCGCGCCTGCCCGCCGGCCGCGGTAATCTGTTCCGCGACCTCGCGGCCCTCCTGTTCCTGCACGTCGGTGACGGCGACCGCCGCGCCCTCCCGGGCCAGCATATGGCAGGTGGCGGCACCGATGCCGAGTGCTCCACCGGTAACCAGGGCGACCTTGTTGCTCACACGGCCCATCGTCGGATCCTCCACTGAATGGTTCGCTTTGAGAAGGTATCAGTCTCCGTGAAGGGGGACGCCGCTGCATTGCCGGCCATCAGCCGGCAGATGCAGCGTCGGTGGACGGATGCAGAATAAGTAGACTTGGGCCGCTATCAGTTGGACAGCGCGAAACCCTTGTAACCTTCCCGGGCGATCTCGTCACATTTCTCACGATACACGCCCACGCCGCCGATGTACGGCAGGAACACCCGGGGTTTACCGGGTACGTTGGCACCCATGTACCAGGAGTTGGCGAGCGGGTACAGCGTCTCGGCAGCAACTTCATTGGTGTGTGCGACCCAGTCGCTCTGCGCCTGTGGCGTTGCCTCGATGGCCCGCAACCCCTGCTTACGCAGGTTATCGATGCAGTCGGCGATCCACTCCACGTGCTGCTCGATCGATACCATCATATTCGACAGCACCGACGGGCTCTGCGGTCCGGTGATGGTGAACAGGTTCGGGAAGCCAGCAATCATCAGGCCGAGATAGGTCGCTGGCCCGTCCCGCCATTCATCGGCGAGCGATCTGCCGTCACGCCCATGGATGTCGATCTTGACAATCGACCCCGTCATGGCGTCGAACCCTGTGGCGTAAATGATGGTGTCGAACTCGAGCTCTTCCACAGAGGTTTTGATGGAACTTTCGGTGATCTCCACAATCTTGGTCTTGCGCAGATCGACAAGGCGCACGTGCGGCATATTGAAGGTGTTGTAGTAGCCGGTATCGAGGCAGGGACGTTTGGTACCTACCGGATGATCATAGGGGCAAAGAGCGTCAGCCGTGACAGGATCCTTGACGATTTCCCGAATCTTGTCGCGAATGAACTCCGCGACGGTATTGTTGGCTTCTTTGTTGGTGATGAGATCGTCGTAGGCCCCGAGAATGCCTATCAGCTGACCGGAATCCCAACCTTCCTGATATCTGCGGACACGCTCTTCCGGGCTCACATCGAGCGCGGACTGCGTCGGTTCGGGGCCGGTCTGGCCGAAGAACGACTCCCTCGCCTGCCGTCGCATCTCCGCATAGCCAGCCTTCGTCTCATCGACTTCCTTGCGGTCCAACGGCCTGTTGCCGGCCGGGAAGGAGAAGTTCGGCGTGCGCTGGAATACCGTGAGCTGCTTGCAGGTCTTGGCGATCTCGGGGATGGCCTGGATGGCCGAGGAGCCCGTGCCGATCACCGCGACGCGCTTCCCGAAGAAGCTGACGCCTTCCTTGGGAAACTTCTGAGTCTGGTACCACTCTCCCTTGAAACTTTCGATACCCGGTATCTCTGGCAGCTTCGGTGCTGAGAGGGTGCCGACGGCGAGAATGACGTGCTGGGCGTCGATCACGTCACCCGCGTCGGTGGTCACCGTCCAGCGCGAGCGCTCATCGTCCCAGATCTGGGAGTTGACGCGCGTATTGAACTGAATATCAGGCCTCAGGTTGTATTCGTCAGCGATGTGACGGGCGTATCTGAGGATTTCTGGCTGTGTGGAAAATTTCTCGCTCCACTCCCACTTCTGCTGCAGTTCCGGATCGAATGAGAACGAGTATTCCAGGCTGCGCACATCACAACGGGCCCCGGGGTATCGGTTCCAGTACCAGGTGCCACCGACATCGCTGGCACCATCATAGGCCCGGACCTTGAATCCGAGGTCGCGGAGCTTTTTTATCAGATACATGCCGGCGAACCCGGCTCCGACCACCACAACGTCCAATTCCGACGTGAACTTCTGCGTCATCATTCCCCCCCTGGAAACGCTGATTGATTCGGGCCCCATTCCGTACGGGGCTGCCTACGCGCAAATCAATAGCACAGGTTATGAGGTTTTGTCTGCACCAAGGTTCATCAGTACTCCATACGGTGGCGTGCTCCACCCCGCTGACGTGCTGGTCGCGGAAGTCGAGTTACTTCCTGACCTCGTAGTAGTTGTTCATGGGGTTGTCGTGGTCGAGCCGGCGAAAGCGCGTGAACCCGGCCTCGCGGGTCATTTCCCGGGCCACGGCCTCGTTGAAGCCAAGGGTGCCGAGGCCGGCGCCGTCCGCGGAGGACATGGCGCTCGACATGCAGACCATCACCGAGAATCCGTAAAGCAGACCCGCCAGCGGGTTCTGATCACGGTTCTCCTCGAAGGTGGGGAAGCTGCGAATGTCCTTGCACAGGAACGTGCCGTCGCCCTCGAGCGCCTGATAGATCGCGTCCAGCAGCGGCTGCGGGTGGGGCGCGTCGTGGATCACGTCGAAGGTGGTGATCAAGTCGAACGCCGGCGCCGTCGGCAGCGGCTCGTCCAGCGGGTTGACGAACCTGATGTTGGGCAGATCGAGGGTGGCCAGGCTGTCCCGCGCCCGGTGAAGGGCGTGGTTGCTGATGTCGTACCCGACGAACTCGGAGTTGGGGAACGACTCCGCCATGGCGATGGTGGCCACACCGCCGCCGCAGCCGACGTCGGCGACCCGGATGCCGCGCTCGAGCTTGGTCACCACGCCGTCGAGCAGGGGCAGGATCTCCGGCACCAGCGCGTGCTCGTTGAAGTAACGGGTCATGCGCTCGATGCCCGAGGCGCAGCCCGGGCCGTGATCGTCGTAGGTCAGGCCGAGCCCACTGCGGAAGCTCTGCACCAGCCCGGGCAGAGAGCCGAAGGCGGCCGTTGCGCTCTCGAAACCGCCTCCGAAGTGCGCCGGGTGGGTATCGTCGATCAGCACCGCCACCGCTTCCGGCGACAGGTAGAAGCGGTCGCTGCCGGCGTCGTACTCGATCTGCGCCATGCAGGCCTGGTGCCGCAACCACTCCCGCACCCAGCGCTCGTGCAGGCCGGTGTGACTGGCCAGATCCGCGCTTGAGGCGATGCGCAGGTCGTGCAGTGCCCGGTACAGCCCGAGCTGATCGCCCAGGGAGCTGATGGCGCAGGAAAGACCGGCTGCGATGCTGGCGGTGGTCCGCTTCAGGTATGCCTCGAGCTTGTCGCGGTCGATCTCGGTTCGTGGTGTCATTGGATCTCCTCCTCCCATCGATTGCACCGAGCCACGAAGCGCAAGCAGCCCTTCAGGCGACGATACGAACCGGCATCCGCGCGTAGCCGTTGACGAAGTTCGACTCCACGCGCTCCACCTCCCCGGTGATCTCGATGCGCTGCCAGCGCGCGAGGATCTCCTGCCAGAGCACGCGCATCTGCATCTCGGCCAGGCGCATGCCGAGGCAGCGGTGGATGCCGAAGCCGAAGGAGATGGTGCTGCGGGCGTTGGGCCGGGTGATGTCGAACGTGTCGCCGTTGGGAAACACCTCCTCGTCGCGGTTGCCGGAGTAGTACCACATGACGACCTTGTCGCCCTTCCTGATGGTGCGGCCGCCGATCTCGTGATCTGCGACCGCCGTGCGTCGCATGTGCGCGAGCGGCGTCTGCCAGCGCACCACCTCGGAGATCATGTTGTCGATGAGCCCATGATCGGCGCGCAGCTGCTCGAGCTGATCCGGGAACCGGTTGAAGGCGTTGATGCTGCCGCTCATGGTGTTGCGAGTGGTGTCGTTGCCGCCGACGATCAGCAGCATCAGGTTGCCGAGAAACTCGTAGTCAGGCTGATCCTTGGTGGCCGCGTCCTGGGCCAGCATGGTCACCAGATCCAGATTCGCCGGGCCTTCGCGGCGCTCGTTCTTGAGCCGGGTGAAGTACTCGAGGCACTCGCGCAGCTCTGCGACCCGTTGCTCCTGGCTGCCGACGATGGGCGAGTTCGCCTCCGCCGTGGTGACGTCCGACCAGCGAGTCAGCTTCCGGCGGTCCTCGAAGGGGAAGTCGAACAGCGTCGCCAGCATCATGGTGGTCAGCTCGATGGACACCAGATCAACCCAGTCGAACTCGACGCCAACGGGTAGCGAATCCAGCAGGGTCTGCGTGCGGGAGCGGATCAGTTTCTCGAAATTGGCGAGGCTCGGGGGCGCGACGATCTTGTTCACGGCCTTGCGCTGCGGCCCGTGCTCCGGCGGATCCATGGTGATAAAGCTTTTGACGAAGAAGTCGGAGTCTTTGTCCCCGACGATACCGTCGTCGATGATGATGCCGCCGAGATTCGCGTCCGAGGAGAACACCTCGTGGTTTTTGTCCACCGCCATGATGTCCTTGTAGCGGGTGATGGACCAGAACGGGCCGTACGGGCTGTCGCCGCAGTAGTGCACGGGCGCCTCGGCCCGCATGCGCTCGAAGATCGGCAGGATGGTCTCCTGCGAGAATCGCGTCGGGTCGGCCGGATTCAGCGTCTCCGGCAATGCTTCCATCACGACGGCTTCACTCATGGCTCTCTCCCGGTTTGTGTGTCACTGGCAGAGTACCAAAAAAGCGGCATCAACAAGCCGTTTCGGCAGCGCCGGTGTTTGCCGCAACGAAGCGCGCGACGCAAACGCCTAGTCGGCTCCATCGACCAGATCGAATATGCTCGCGGAGCTACTTGCCCGACTGCCAGGCGTCGAGGGCCTTGCGCGCCACATCGCGGTCGCCCAACCCTTCGCCCACGGGTGCAGCCAGCTCCACGACGTAGCCGTTGGGATCGCGGAAGTAGATGGAACGGCAGAATCCGTGGTCGGAAATGCCGCGTGTCTCGACCCCCGCCGCTTTGCCTTTGTCGAACATGCGGTGCAACTCGTCGTCGTCGACCGTCAGCGCGATGTGGAGATCGAAGTCCTGCTGCGCCTTGAACTCGAACGGCTCGTCGGGCGCCTCGAAGAACGCCAGGCAGGAGCCGTCCGCCATGGCAAAGAAGGTGTGAAGGACACGCGCCTCGCGGCCCGTTTTGGTGGTGCCGATGGGCAGCGCTTCCACCAGCGGCAGGCCGAGGAAATCTTCGTAGAAGCGACGCGTTTGTTCCGAATCGCGGCAACGGTAGGCGCTGTGGTGCAGGCCCTTGATGCGGATCCCGTTCATCTGCTGCTCCTGATGAGTCGCCGGCGGTCAGTCTAACGCAGTGTCTGGCCGAGGCGCACTCAGCCCATGCAGAATGGGCCTGGACCCCAACCAGGATGCCACCGCCATGAACCTGATCAAGCTGCGCGAGGCAGAGTCGCTGTTCCTCCATCGATATCCGGGCGGCTTCGACAATGAAGAGCTGCGCACGACGATCAGCAAGCACAACGTCGGCAAGCTCTCGGAGATGGCCGCCACCGCGCTCACCGAGCCGCGGTTCTTTCGGCAGGGCCGGGTGCTGGGCGACATCGTCAGGATCACCTCGCGGTCGTCGATGGTCTCGCTGTTCGAGAAACCGAAGTTCCGCGACTACGTGAACGGTCTCGGCCGCAACGACCGGAGGCTGCTCGCCGGCGGCTTCCAGCGGTTGCTGCACGGCGACCGGGAGCAGGGTTTCAACGACGTGGTCGACGTGCTGGCCGAGGCGAGGCTGGCCAAGTGGAGCCTGGTCACGATCTGCCCGTTTTACTACCGCCCGACCGTGGAGGTGTTCGTCAAGCCGACCACCACCAAAAATGCCATCAGGCAGTTCGAGCTCGACGGCCTGGTCTACGACCCGCGCCCGAGCTGGGCGTTCTACGCGGCCTACCGGCAGGCCATCGAGACCATGAAGTCACACCTGCACCCGTCACTGCACCCCAACAATGCGGCCTTCACCGGCTTTCTGATGGCGTCCACCGCCGTACACGGCTGAGCTGGGGCCGCCATCAACGCAGCGTCATCCCCTCCAGATCGCCCCGCTCGCGCCACTCGGCGAGCAGCGCGTTGAAGGCGTTTATACCGGGCGCGTAGGGTGAGTTCTGCATGTTGCCGCCGGTGCCCTTGCCCTCGCGGTTGTAGTAGCCGGGAGTGCACTGCTCGAGAAACGCCTGCGCGCCGGTTCCGGCCAGGCGGACGATCTCCTGCACCCACGCCTCCTCCGCGTCGGCGGCCACCTCCACCACCCGTTTGCCGCGCCGCTGTACCTCACTGATGATGTAGCTGACGTGCACGGCCTGGTCGTCGAACATGGCGGTCATGTTGGGTGACAGGCCGTTCTGATTGATGCCGATGGTGAACCAGTTGGGAAAGCCGTGGCTGGACATGCCGTGCAGCGTCCGGAACCCGTCGGCCCAGTGATCGTAGAGCGACTGCCCGTCCCGCCCTACGGTGTCGAAGTCCACCCGCCGGTGGGCCGAGGTGGTGATCTCGAAGCCGGTGGCGTAGATGATGCAGTCCACCTCGTAGAGCTCGCCGTTCGCCACCACGCCCGTTGCCGTGATGCGCTCCACCCCCTTGGCATCGGAGACGTCGACCAGTTCCACGTTCGGGCGGTTGAAGGTGTCAAGGAAGTCGTCGTTGAAGGTCGGCCGCTTACAGAACTGCCGGTACCAGGGCTTGAGACTCTCGGCCGCGTCCTCGCGCTCCACGGTTTCGTCCACCCGGGCACGGATCTCGTTCATCTTCTGGAAGTCGGCGATCTCCGAGCGCAGCATCACTTCTTCCATGTCCAACCCGCCGGCGTCCTGACGCCGGTTCATGAGCGACAGGCCGATGCGGCGGGCGATGTCCGTCCAGCCGTCCGCCACCAGATCCGCACCGGCGTTCTGGCCGAGCAGGGTGGCCGCGAAGTTCTCTCGGCGCTCCCGTTGCCAGCCAGGGCCGAGGCTCCGGTACCAGCTCTCGTCGGTGGGCCGGTTGCCGCGTAAATCC
>JBLRXD010000022.1:0-25510 GCA_047920935.1 Pseudomonadales bacterium
CTTCATGCTGGAAACACGGCCCGCCTTCAGACTCATCTCATATTGGAAAAGGCTGAACCTGGACAAGTCCGGACACTGGCGTACAATTCCGTACGGGTTTGTACTGGTCAGCCTATTTTGGAAGCCGACGACGACCTGTACCGTATAGGTACGATCGCCACGCTCACCGGCATCGCCGTAGAGCGACTGCGCGCGTGGGAACGACGTTACGGGCTCGAACCGGCGTACAAGGCAGGCAAAACCCGCTTCTACAGCAAGTCGCAGCTCGACCGGCTGCAGCTGATCAAGCGGCTGATCGATCAGGGGCACCCTATCAGCACCCTGGTGGAGCTGAGGGACGAGCAACTCGCCGAGCGCCTCAACACTCAACGCCAGGCAAGACTGAGGCCCGCAACCACCGGGCTCATCGGGCCGAACCTGCTGGTGCTCGAGCAGCAGCAGACCCAAACCCCGAGGCTGGAGGTCCGCGCCCGCTGGGCCAATCTGGACGCATTCCTGGAAGCTCAGACAGGGGTCGAGGCGCTGGAGGTGATCGTTGTCCAACTGCCTGTGCTGCTGACCACCACCATTGACAAGATCGGCCGCTTTCAGCCCGATGCCCGCATCGTTGCGCTGTACCAGTTCGCCACCCCGAAGCACCTGGTGGCGGTTCAGGAACTCGGCATCCCCACCCTCCAATGGCCCGCCAGCTGGCAGCAGATCGAGCACGCCTGCGCCGTCTCCGCGGGTACGCCGCTGCGCGCTGCGCGGGCGGCGGCACGGCGCTTCACCGACGACGAACTGATCGCCATCGCGGCAAGCGCGGCCGACCCCAGCGGGTGCCCGGGGCACCTGGTGGAGCTGATCAGCAGCCTCAATGCCTTCGCCGAATTCAGCCTGTCCTGCGCCGAGGAAACCAGCGACCCGGGGCTGTACCAGCGCGTCCACACCGACACCACCCAGGCGCGGGCGCAACTGGAGCTGGCGCTGGAGGCGCTGGTGGACGCCGAACAGCTGCTCGCCACCCCGAACTGAAGCAAAAAAACGGAACAAAACCTGTACAAACTGCCGTAATCGGGATTGACAGACTTCTTGTACTGTACATAATAGAGTCTCTTACAGTTTCGGCGTGCAGCAACTTCAATGCAGTCCTCCCTTTCAAGTGTCCTTCCCCCAGAAGACGAAGTTGCACTCAGAAGGCTAGCCTTCTGACACGCCTTTTTTATCCCGCGTCCGCTTTCGGACCACCCACAACGGCGCTCACTTAGGCGCCGTTGTACGTTCCGGCTGCCGCTCCCATGGGAACCGGATGCGCGGGCTCACGTCAAAGTTGAACCGATGATCGACATTCCGTGACCACCGCCAGCACCCACCGCCGACGCTCGCTCGTCGTCGTCGCCTGTGTGCTGGCGCTCGCCGTCGGTTGCGGTGGCGGCGGCAACGGCAGCTTCTCCGGCGGCACGGCTGACGGCGGCTCGGCCGTCATCCCCAACCAGCCGCCGGTGGCGAGCTTCTCGATGACTGGCGGCGACGGTCTGGCTCCCCTGGCGGTGAGCTTCGACGCCAGCGCGTCCGCGGACGCGGACGGCAGCATCGTCGGTTACCGCTGGGATTTCGGCGACGGTGCGTCTTCGACCGCCGGCCCCTCCGTTGCCCATACCTATCGCGATACCGGCGCGTTCACCGTCATCCTGGAAGTCACCGACGACGCTGGCGCTACCGGCATGGCCGAGCGCACCGTGCGCTCCCGCGGCGCCAGCATTTCCGGGGTGGTGCAGATCGCGCCGGGCAGCAGCGTAGATGGCGACGTCAATGATCGACTGACCACGCCGGTCGCGAACAACAGTTTCGGTGAGGCTCAGCCGCTGCGCAGCCCGCTGCGCCTGGGGGGGTTCGTCAACCGACCGGGCACCGGCGTCGAGACCGGCAACTTCTTCGCTGCGGGCGATGTCGACGACTATTACTTCGTCGAGCTGCAGGGCGGCGAGCGGATCCTGCTGTCCATTGCCGACCCGAGCGCCGACCTGGATCTGGAACTCTACGCCGCCGCGCCGACACCGAGCCTCATAGATGCGTCGCTATCGACCGATCCCAGCGAGGATCTGACCGTGCCCAGCACCCCCGGGGGTTACTTCATTCGCGTGCTGGCGGTATCAGGGGCCAGCAATTACGTGCTCAGCGTCGGCGAGGCCGCGCCCCTCGGCATGGGGCCACAACGCGCCAAGCGGCTGTCGGATCCGTTCGTGGCCGGTGAGCTGTTGCTGGCCAACGGACGCGCCGAGCCACTGCGGCGCTTGCACATCGAGCGCGCCCGGGGCGGCCACTACCGCCTGGCCGCCGACCGCCACACCGCAGCCGGAAGGCTGGCGTTCCCAGGGTTTGATCTGCCCCCGGGATCGACCGCATCTGCTGGGCAGTTGGCGCGCTACCATACGCTGCTGGCGGCGAAGCACGCCCGCATCTCCGGAGCGGCGGAGGTTGCCGAGGTGAATCTGCTGCGTCAGCCCATGCGCACGCCCGACGACGAGTTCTACAGTGCGCAGTGGCACTTCCGCGCCATCGACCTCGAAGCCGCCTGGCAGATATCCACCGGCCAGGACACCGGCCACGCGCCCGTGGTGGTGGCGGTAATCGACACCGGCGTGCTGCTCGATCACCCGGATCTGCGCGAGCAATGGCTGCGCGACGCCAACGGCCGGGTGGTGGGCTACGACTTTATTCAGGATCCCAGCCGCGCCGGCGACGGCGACGGTATCGACGACGATCCCACGGACCCCGGAGATGCCTCGCGCGCGGACGGCAGCGGCAGCTTTCACGGCACCCACGTGGCCGGCACCATCGCCGCCCAGAGCGACAACGGCATCGGCGTTGCCGGCGTTTCCTGGGGCGCCAGGCTGATGCCGCTGCGAGCGCTGGGTATCGGCGGCGGCACCACCTACGACGTCATGCAGGCCGTGCGCTATGCCGCCGGCCTCAGCAACGTCTCCGGCACACGTCCACCGGTACGAGCGGACATCATCAACATGAGCCTCGGCAGTGACTTCTACTCCGAAGTGGAGCAGCGCACTCTCAACGAGGTTCGCGCCCAGGGCGTGTTCGTGGTCGCCAGCGCCGGCAACGAGGCCCGCGACGTGCCTACCTATCCCGCTTCCTACGACGGCGTCATCTCCGTCGCGGCCAGCAACAGCGCCGGCAACCGCGCCGCGTATTCCAACTTCGGCCCGCTGGTGGATGTTGCTGCCCCCGGGGGCGACGGTATCGACCGCACCGGCGACGGCCGGCCGGACCGGGTAGCCAGCACCATCGGCGTCGGTGGCGGCGACCAGTCGGTTGAATTCGCCTACGGCCTGTTGCAGGGCACTTCCATGGCCGCGCCCCACGTGGCCGGCGTGATCGCCCTGATGAAGTCGATCCATCCGACGCTGACCCCGGCCCAGTTCGATGCGCTGCTGGCCGCAGGCAGGCTCACCGACGATGCCGGCACGCCGGGGCGCAACGATGAGTTCGGTTGGGGCATCATCAACGCCCGGATGGCTTTGCAGGCCGCGCTCGAGGCTTTGGGAGAACAGGGCGCAAGCCCCGGGGCCATCGTTTCGGTCTCCACCGGCAGCCTGAATTTCCAGGCGTTCACCCAGGAACTCGACTTCGCGGTAAGCAACCTCGGCAGCGCCGCGGTCAACGTCAGCGTCAGCAGCAATCAGCCCTGGCTGACGGTGGCGCCCACCGGTATCGCCGCGGATGGCACCGGACGGTATCGAGCCGAGGTGGTGCGCGCCGGGCTCGACGACGGCAGCTACGCTGGCACCATCAGCATCGCTACCGATGATGACAGCGTGGCGGGACGCACGATTCAGGTGCTGATGCTGGTGACCAGTCCGGACGTCGACGCCGACGCGGGCCAGCATTACGTGCTGCTGGTGGACGCCGACGACGGCACCACCGCGGCGGCGGAGATCGTCACCGCGCAGGCGGGCGAATATCACTTCAAGATTCTCGATGTTCCACCAGGCCGCTACCTGCTGTTCGCCGGCACCGACCTGAACGACGACGACTTCATCTGCGATGGGGGCGAGGCCTGTGGCGCGTATCCGAGCCTGGCGAATCCGTCGATCCTGAACGTCGATGCGCGACAGCAACCGGTGATCGAAGCGCTGTCGTTCGCCTCGGAGTTTCGCACCACCGCAACGACCACCAGTACGGCCGCCGACGGCAGCACGTCACCTGATGACGCCGCACGCGGCTTATCCATCGGCAAGCCGAGAGATTCTGCAGCCCCTGCCAACAACCCTGGAGTCGACCATGAGCCGTAACCGAACCAACACCGCCGTTCGCGCCGCGCTGCCGCTGTGCCTTGCCGTGCTGGCCGTCGGCTGCGCCGCCGAGGCCAACCTGCGGGCCGAGACAGTGCTCAATCATCATCACTGCGAAGGCCTCGAGCCCGGCGTGACCCGGGTGGATCTGCCAACCGTGGCGGCCATCCGCGGCAGCAACCTGCTCAGCGCCCCCGGTGGCGCGGCCACGGCGGAGGGTGATACGGAGTTGCTGATGATCGCCATATCGCGCGGCCAGCAAGCCACCGCAGGCTACGGCTGGAGCCTGGAAGGCGCCCGGGTGGAGGGCGCCACTGCGGTGGTGGACGTGCATTGGCAAACCCCGGACCCCGACGCCATGGTGGCCCAGGTCATCACCCATCCGTGCCTGGTGGTCGGCCTGCCCCACGAAGGCTTGAGCCGGGTGGAAGTCCGGGACCAGACAGGAGAGCCCGTGGGCAGCGTCGATCTCTGACCCTCGGGAACCGTCTCAGCCGGTGAGCAGCGCCAGCGCCGCGGCGGCCCGTTGCTGCACGCTGTTTTTGTAGGTATCCAGATCCATGCCGCGATTATCGCCCATGGCGCCAACCAGATACCGCTTGTAGACACCCTGTCCGATGGCCGCCAGCCGCCAATGGGAGAATGCGCGATAGTAGTTGATGCCGCTCAGATCACGCCCGGTGGCCGCCTGGTAGCGCTCGCACAGCCGATCTCGGCTGGGAAAGCCGCCCACCGCAGTGGGCGTCAGTTCCACCCCGGGCTCACCCGGTTCGGCCCAGGAGTTCAGCAGATAACCCACGTCCGCCAGCGGGTCACCCAGGGTGCACAACTCCCAGTCGAGCACCGCACGGATCCTGCCGTCAGCGACCATCATGTTACCGAGGCGGTAGTCGCCGTGGACGATGGCAGCGCCCACCTGCTCAGGCATCTTTTCCTCGAGCAGCCGGGAGGTTTCTTCCATTTCGGGGATTTCGTGGGTCTTCGAAGCCTGCCACTGCTTGTTCCAGCGCTTCAACTGGCGCGCCAGGTAGGCTTCCTTACGACCGAGATCGCCGAGGCCGATGTCGTCCGGGTCCAACTGGTGCAAGGTCGCCAGCACATCGATGACGTGCAGCCCCAGTTCGCCACGCTCCTGCTCCGGCAGGGTGCTCGCGACCTCGGCGTCGTGCAGCACCTTACCGGCGACGAAGCCCATGACGTAGAACGGCGCGCCGTTCACCGCAGGATCCTGACAAAGGCCGTAGGTCGGAGCGACGGGCACCGCACTGCCCTCCAGGGCGGAAACGATGCGGTGCTCGCGGCTCATGTCGTGAGCGCTCTCGAGCACGTGCCCCAGCGGCGGCCGCCGCAGCACGTAGGCGGCGCCGTTGCTGTCTACAAAGCGAAAAGTCAGGTTGGAGTGGCCCCCGGCAATCAGCGAGAAGGTAAGCGGTGGCGCAAGGTCGGGGATCCGCTCCACCAGCCACTCGGTCACCCGGTCTTCATCGATACCTGCAACGGCCATCAGCCCTCCCTCTTGCTCGCATTCGGGCGAGTGCCCGAATTTCATCGAGGGTGCACTTTACCCAATCATTTTGAGCTTTGTCATGAGATGGTTTTAGATGCGCGGCCAGGTGGGCGATTGAAGCAGACGCAGGAGCAGACGAAATTGCCATTGCAGCGGAATGGCGCCGGACGCATGTCGCGGACGTTGATCGGCAGGCTGGCGGGCGGCGCGGCGGCGCTGCTGTTGGCCGCCTGCGCGGCCTTGCCGCCAGGTGTGCCCCCGGCCCCCGCCAACGACGACGCGGCGGCAGTGCTGACGCTGCCATCCGGCCGCAGCTTACCCGTCGACCCGGGCGCGCTGAGCTACACTGGACGCGCGCGGATGCAGTGGCCCGATGGCCGCAGCTACGAGGGCACCTGGGTCGACGGCCTTCCCGATGGGCACGGCATCGAGATCAGACCAGACGGCAGCCGCTACGTCGGCGAGTTCCGGCAGGGTTCGCGGGCGGGCGTGGGCATGCTGGAGAGTCTGGAAGGCGTCTACCACGGCGACTGGCAAGACGACCTGCCGGAAGGCGACGGCGTATTCCAGGCGGCGGACGGAGCGCGCTACGAAGGCGCCTGGCTGCAGGGGGAACGCTTCGGCCAGGGCACCTACACCACGCCGGATGGCGAACAGTACTCGGGTGACTGGGCCTACGATCAGCCCCACGGATTCGGTCACCTGCGCTCTGCGGACGGCTCGCAGTACCGTGGCGAGTGGTCGCAGGGGCGTCAGCACGGTTACGGACGCGCCGAAGGTCCGGCGCCGCAACTGGTCTACGAGGGCACCTGGGCCTACGGCAGGAAACACGGCTTCGGCCGTGAGACCCGTCCCGACGGCAGCCACTACGAAGGCGACTGGGTCGACGGCAAACGCCACGGTCAGGGCCGTGAGGTGAGAGCCGACGGCACCTTTCACGACGGCAGTTGGGAGTTGAACCAGGCGCTCGGGCCAGGCCGCCGCAACGACACCGCCGGCATCGAGATCACCGGCATGTGGAACGGCGACACCGTCTCCAACGGGCTGCTGACGCTGCCGACCGGCGCGGAGTACGCGGGTCCGCTGTTTTCACGCGCGAACACGGTGGCCGCGCCGATGCTGCTGGAGTGGTTGCAGACCACGGCCGAACGTGGCGACGCCTATGCCGCCTTGCTGTTGGGTCGCATGCACCTGGATCTGCTGCAGCCTCCGCCGGACCTCGACAAAGCCCGCCACTGGCTGGGGTTGGCGGCCGCGGCCGGCATTGCCGAAGCTCAGTACCGGCTCGCCCTCACGTTCCACGAGGAGGCCCCGGAGCGGGCCGTGCCGCTGTTGTCCCGCGCCGCCGAGCAGCACCACGCGGGCGCCAACGAACTGCTGGGCGACTACTACTCCCAGGGCATCGGGGTGCCGCGCGATCTGGACACCGCCATCCGCCACTATCAGCGCGCCGCCCAAGGGGGCAGCAACCATGCGCGCAACAACCTGGCTTGGCTGCTGGCGACGACGGCGGACCCGGATGTCCGGGACGGTGAGCGTGCGCTGGCACTGATCCACCCGATCGCTTTGTTTCTCGGCGACTGGCAATATCTGGACACGCTGGCTGCCGCCTGGGCGGCGGCAGGGGAATTCGACCAGGCGATCGTCACGGCGCAGCAAGCCATGGATGAAGCTCGATACGATCCGCAAGCGGCCGGCGACGACATCGCCGACATGGCCCGTCGGCTCGAACGCTATCGTGCCGGGCAACCGTACCTCGATATCGCGCCGTGAGCTGCCACAGCCTGATCTGCCCCACCACCCACGGGAGCCAACATGACCGGCGTCAACTGGCCGTTTCTCCGCAGCGATAATCCAACCATCGTCCGCGCCCAAGGCGTCTATCTCTACACCGACGACGGTCGCCGACTCCTGGACGCCGCCGGTGGCGCCATCGTCGCCAATATCGGCCATGGCCGCGAGCGAGTGGTGGCGCGGGTAGCGGAGGCCACCCGCGACTGCACCTACGTGGTGCCGCCCTGGATCACCCCGTCCAGGCGCGCGCTGGCGGAAAACCTCGAGCGAGACTGGCTGCCGGAGAACCTGACCCGCATCCATATCACGTCTGGCGGCTCGGAGGCGGTCGAATCCGCATTGAAGATGGCCCTGCTGTATCAGGCCGCCATCGGCCAACCTCAGCGCACCAAGATCATCTCCCGCAGCGTCTCCTACCATGGCACCACCGTGTCCACCACAGCGCTGTCCGGACACCCGGCCCGCAAACGCGGCCTGGAGCACGCGTTGGTGAGCCATCCCCACGTGTTCACTCCGTACCCGCTGCGTTGCCCGCTGGGCAGCCACCACCCGGACGCCGCGCGGTTTTATCTCGACGACCTGCGCGACACGCTGGCGCGCGAGGGTCCGGAGCAGATCGCCGCGCTGGTTGCCGAACCCATCACCGGCTCCAGCGGCGGCGCCATCGTGCCTCCCGACGGCTACTGGCCCGAAGTTCGCCGGCTCTGCGATGAGCACGGGGTGCTGCTGATCCTCGACGAGGTGATGACCGGTTTCGGGCGCACCGGCAAACCCTTCGGGTACCAGCACTGGGACTCGCAACCCGACATCCTGGTGGCTGGCAAAGGTCTCGCCGGGGGCTACGCTCCCATCGGCGGCGTCTATGCCTCGGAACGCGTGGGCGCGGCACTGAAGAACGCAGGCATGAACGTCATGTTCCACACCTTCGGCGCGCATCCGGCCGCCTGCGCCGCCGCCGCCGAGGTGCTGAACATTCTGGTGGAGGAAGATCTGGTGGCGCGAGCAGCAAGTCAGGGCGCCGTGCTGAAGGCGCAGCTGCAGGACGCATTTGCCGAACACCCTCATGTAGCCGAGGTCCGGGGCAAGGGGCTGCTGCTGGCCATCGAGGTGGTACGCGACAGAGAGACCCTCGAGCCCTACCCGGAAAGCGCCAGCGTCTCCAATCGCATCGTCGGCAGCGCCCTGCGCCGCGGCGTGTTCTTCTACGGCGGCGGCACCGGCGAGGTGCGCGACATCGTCTGCATGGGCCCGCCGTTCATCATTGACGACGAGCACGTGGACACCATGGTGCGCGTGCTGGCGGAAGCGGTGGATGAGATCACCGCTTGAGTGGTGCGCCGCCGTGGTGGCTGAGAAAAACCTGCGCCGCCGTGGTGGCTGAGAAAAACCATGGCTGGACTTTCGCGCCGCCCCGACCGGCTGCGCCACCACCCTGCCGTCTCGATCCCGCCTCGACCGGCTGCGCCACCACCGAACGGCTGTATCCCCGGTGATTCTGTCCGCGTACAGTTACACGGGAAGGAGAGAGAGGACTACCGTCATGAGAAGATCAGTCATCGTCCTGCCAATCATCATGCTGTTGGCAGCCGGCAACGCGCTGGCACAGCGGGTCGACAACTTCATGCTGCTGGATCATCAGGGCAAAGCGCATGAGCTCTACTATCACAGCGACGCCGCAGCCGTGGTGATCATGGTGCATGGCAACGGCTGCCCCATCGTGCGCAACGCCATCATCGACTACCAGGCGCTGCAGCAGGACTACCAGGGCGGCGACGTGCGCTTCCTGATGTTGAATTCCAACCTCCAGGACAATCGCGACAGCATCGCTCGCGAGGCGGCCGAGTTCGGCATCGAAACCCCGATACTGGTCGACGACGCACAGTTGGTGGGCGAGGCCCTGGGGGTCATCCGTACTGCGGAAGTTTTCGTCATCGACCCCAACGGCTGGCAATTGAAGTATCGCGGCCCGATGCACGACCGCATCACCTACGAGCATCAGCGCGCCGAGGCCAGGGAGCATTATCTGGCCGACGCTCTGGACGCCGTGCTGGCGGGCGAGCCGGTGGCCGAGCCCCAGCGCGACGCCGTCGGCTGTCTTGTCAATTTCCCGGAGCGCAACAAGGACCACGGCAAGATCAGCTATGCGGAAACCATCGCGCCCATACTCCAGGCCAATTGCACCGTCTGCCACGCCCCAGGCGGTATCGGCCCCTGGGCGATGACCAACTACACCATGGTGCGCGGCTTTGCCCCCATGATCCGCGAGGTGCTGATGACCGGGCGGATGCCGCCGTGGCACGCCGACCCGCACGTCGGCCAATGGCAGGACGACCGCAGCATCAGCGTTGACGACAAGCAGACGCTGGTGCGCTGGATCGAGGCGGGCGCACCGCGCGGCGACGGGCCAGACCCACTGGAGACGGTGACCGCGCTCAGCGACGAGTGGCCGTTGGGCGAGCCCGATCTCGTCATCGAGTTGCCGGCGTTCGAGATTCCCGCCAGCGGCGTCGTCGATTACCAGTTTCCGGTGGTCGCCAACCCACTGGACGAGCCGGTGTGGATTCGCGCCGCAACGGTTATCCCCGGCGATCGAACCGTGGTTCATCACGTGCTGGCGGGGGCGTCCGACAGCTACGACCCGAACGGCAACGACGAAGAAAGCGTGTTCGAAAATTACATCATCGGCTACGCCCCTGGCATCGAGTACTACAACATGCCGGCAGGAACCGGTGTCTACGTGCCGCCGGGGGGCGCGTTTTTGTTCCAGGTGCACTACACGCCAACCGGCAGAGCCACCACGGACGTCACCCGCATGGGGTTGTACTTCGCCGATAGCGCGCCGAAAAACTTTCTGCGCCATCAAGTGGTGGTGAACCCGATGCTGCGCATCCCCCCGGGCGCAGCCGACCACGAGGAGTCCGCCTACCACCCGTTCCTGCGCGACGCCGTGCTGCACACTCTGTTCCCCCACTCCCACTACCGCGGCAAGAGCTCCACCTTCGAACTGCAGTACCCCGACGGCACCCTCGAACTGCTGCTGTCGGTGCCGTCCTACGACTTCAACTGGCAGCGGGGCTACGACTTCGTCGAGCCCAAACGGGTGCCGGCGGGCTCGCGGCTCATCCACCGCACCGTCTACGACAACTCGGCCCAAAATCCCGCAAATCCGGATCCGGAGCGTACGGTGCCCTGGGGGCTGCAATCCTGGGATGAAATGCTGTACGGCGCGTTCAGCTACGAATGGGAGCAGGAAACCACGGGCGCGCCCATCCATGACCCGCAACTTTCTCAGACGGCGCAGTGGTTCGGGTTCATGGACCGCGACATGGATGGCAGGCTGGTGTGGAGCGAATTGCCAGATTCACTGAAGAGACGCCTGGTGCAGGGTTTCAAGATGGCGGATACCGATGGTGACGGCGCGCTGAATCTGCAGGAGTTCATCGCCTTGCAGCAGCACATGGCCCGCGCCGCGCAGCAGCAGGGTAGCGACGGCCGATCACCCGCCGGGGAATGAGGGCGCTGCCGCCCCATCAGTCGAAGTAAACCGGCACCGGCCGCCCGCTCCGATGGGCGGCCAGCGCTGCGGCCAGGGCGTCGATGTCGGCCGGCAGGGTGCGACCGGGGGACAACGGCGGCAGGCGGGAGCGTGCGAAGAACGCTGCCTCCGTGGTTTCGAGATTGGCATCGAGGGTGGCCGCGCCGGCATCGGATTCCAGCTCGCAGAGAAACAACAGCTTATACACGCTCTCCAGCCGCCGCGGCTGGTAGGGGTGCAGATTGCGGTCTTTCAGCGCCACCAGCTGCAGCGCCCGAACCCGACAGCCCGCCTCTTCGAGCACCTCCCGCTCTACGTTCTGCCGCGGCGATGTTTGCTCGTCGGCCCATCCGCCCGGCAGCGACCAGCGCCCATCGCTGGTCTCCCGCACCAGCAACACCTGGTCATCGCGAAACACGCCGGCGCGCACGTCTACCTTGGGCGTGGGATAGCCGCGCTCCGGCAGGTACAGCTCCCGCACCCGCGCGGCGGGTACGTCGGCGATGGCGGCGAGCATCTGCTCGGCGATCAGCGCCACCTCCTGGAAGCGCTCCCGGTCATAGCCGTCGCGGCTGTAGGCAAGGCCCGTCTGGGCAATGGCCCGCAGCCGCTTGACCCGAGCGAGCCAGGCCTCAGCGTCACCGGTCGCCGGCTCGAGATCACTCACGCCAGCGCCGCCTTGACCTCGGCGAGGCGCTCGATGGTGGCCAGAGCCTCCACTTGATCGCTGCTGATGTTCCGCACGATCACGTCGCCGAACCCGATCTCGGCCAATGCGGCCATCTGATCGGCGACCTCGCTCACGGAACCGAACAGCAAAGCCTCCTCGGAGAACCCGCGGTAGCCCTTCGCCAGGTAGGGCGCCACCACGCTGCGCGCCTCCTGGCTGCTGGCGCCGACGTAGACGTCCCGGCGGATGGCGACCGCACTGGGGGTGCGTTGGTGCTCGGCACAAGCCTGACGGTAGATGTTCAGACCTTCCGCCGCCTGAGCCAGAGTGAGCGCCGGCGAGGCCAGCCAACCCTCGGCCATGCGCGCGGTGCGGTTGATGGCGGGCGCCGCCATGGCGCCGATCCAGACGTCGATGGGCGTCGGCGGCAGTGGTGAGATGCGCGCCCTGGACACCGGCCAGAAGCGCTGCAGCGAAACCTCCTCGCCGCGCCACAAGGCGCGCAGGGTGTTCAACGACAACTCGAACATGGCCGCCCGGTGCTTCAGATCGACGCCCATGCCGAGACTCTGGCGGCGCTCGCCGCCGAGGCCACATTGCAGGATGAACGGCCCTTCGGCGATGCTCGCCAGGGTAGCCACCTGCTCCGCCAGCAGCACCGGATTCCAGAGCGGCAGCAGATACAGGGCGCCTGCGGGCCGCGGCCCCCACTCAGCCAGCATGCGGCCGAGAATGGGCGAATTCTGGAAGTACGGCGTCGCGGTGACGTGGTGATCGCCGACGAACAGGCTGTCCAGCTCTGCCTGGCGCGCCGCCCGGGCGCGCTCCACCATGTACCGCGCGCCCACCCGCGGGTCTTCGACCATGTAGCTGGACGACACGGATATGCCGATGCGCATGCCTGCTCTCCCGGATCTGGTTTGACGACCCATCATAAGCCCAGCCCCCCGATCGGCAACGCGGCCGGCGCGGGCGCCGACCAGACTTCTCCGCGGCTCATCGCCCTGATACGGGGCGCCAATCGAGCCGTGTGAATCCGCTGCAGCGCCACGCCAGCCAGAGCAGCGCGAACCAAGCCAGATACACGCTGGAGGCATACCACTGCATGAGATTATGGGCGACCGACGGGTCAGCCAGGGCGATGCCGACGGGGACGCTGAGGAGCGCCACCCCAAACATGCCGATGGCGACCCAGAGCAGGGCGACGCAAAGCCACTGCGGCACGGCTGGACGGTGGCCGGCCAGCGCCGCGCGAGCATGCCGGTGCAGCGCCACGCCTGTCAGCACCTGAGCCAGTAGCGTCATGACGAAGAAAATGCGGATGACGATCAGCCGCGGCCCCTCGATCCATGCACCTTCCTCACCGAGCCCTATCACGTAATAAATCAGCATCGGCGGGCTTATCCCGCCGAGCAGCGCGATCGCCAACCGCATGGCCGGTGTTCCCGCCCCCAGGCCGCGCAGCCAGTGGACGGTGAGCGGCCACATCAGCATCAGCAGCGTGCCGTGGGGGACGACGGTGGCCCGGAATGCGTGCACCGCCGGATCCTGCCGGGCGGCGGCGCTGACGCTGATGCAGCCGTCCCAATAAACATTGCAGCGCTCCACCAGACCGAGCGCCTGGGAGATCGACAGCGCTACCGTGGCGCCGACGAACGCCAGCGCGACGATCAACAACGGGATCGGCGTTATCGGCATTTCTGCGGGCCCCATGCCGCATCCCGGCGCCGCGCAACCGGGTTGCAACCCAGGCACCGGATCAAGCGAGGCTTCCGGCTTCGCAGCTTGCGGGCAGACTGCGCAGCCGGTATGCCCGCAGCACGCCCGACTGGAACAGGAACTCGCCTTCCAGGCGCTCGCCGTTCAGTATCCGTGGCAGCCAGTAGCGGTCGTCCTCCCACATTTCATCAAAGGGCAAGCGCTCGAGCGGGTACCAGAGGGGGGTGGCCTCGGCGGTCGCCCGCGGCACCCCCAGGCAACCAGCAGCCACATAGATGTAGCCCAGCCAGTCGTCACCCTGGGTGTCGATGAAGCGCAGCACCGCGGCGTGCTGTATCTCCCGGGGCTTGATGCCCACTTCCTCTTCGGTTTCGCGCAGCACGCACTGCAGCGGCGACTCGCCCGGCTCCGGCTTGCCGCCGGGGCCGTTGATCTTGCCGGCTCCATGGCCACGCAGCTTGCGGATCAACAACACCTGCCCGTCCTCGACCAGGAACATCAAAGTGCCCACCTGGTCCGGCCGCCAGCCATCACCGCGCCGATCCAACTCGGCCAGGTCGGCAGGACTGCCCGCGCTTCGTTCTTCGACCTTCACAGCGGGCAGAATACCGCTTTCCGCCGGGGGAGTGCGGAAACGACCGCCGGGTCAGCGGCGGAACAGGCTGACGACCACGGCAACGATGGCAACGATGGCTATGACCACGAGCACGCCGACCCACACGCCGGCCTCGAACACCGTGCCGATGGCCTCGCACCCCGCCAGCGTGAAGACCGCCGCCATGGCGGCAATCGTTCGCGCCAGGCGGCGAATCGAGGCTGGGGGTGCCGCCTCAGGCCGCGGCCGTTCAGGCCGCGGCTGTTTCAATCGTGATTTCATGAGGAACGGTCATGCGAGAATCATGCCCGAGTACTCGGGGCGTCAACCTGCAGCTCACCCGATGGCGTAGAGGCGCTCGAGTTCGGCGTAGAGACGCACGGGGACTTCCTCCGGCTGGCAGGCCAGGGACTCGAGGATCTCCACCAGGTGAGCGTTGTCCTCGCGGCCGGCCCAGGTCTTGCGGTAGGCGCCCGACTGGTAGCCGTGGTCCTGGCGGAAGTGGTTGAGCACGTTCTTGCCCACGTACAGGCGGAACAGCTCTGGCAGCGGCAACGGCAGGCTCCGCAGCGCGGCCACGAATGGCGCCAGTGCGAAGCTGCGATCGCTCAGCGTCTGCTGCGCCAGATTCTCCACCGCCAGGCGAAACGCCTCGGCATCGGCGGGGCCATCGGCGGCAACGTCCATCAGCGCTCGGGTGACGTGGTGATCGAGAGCCTCGGCACGAAGGATTTCACTCAGGCCGAAGTGCCAGATATCGACCAGCTCGAGCTTCACCTGATCTGCGTCGGGCTGCTGGTGCTTCCACCACTTCCAGCCGAAGTGATCGAGCAGTTCCGCGCACTCCACCCACACCGCGCGATAGTACGGGTACCCCTGAGTGCGCCAGTCGGCGTGAACCTGGCGGTTGTGTGCTTCCTGCATACCCGCCATGGTCTGCACCATGGACCGGGCGTCTGCTTCATTCATGGGGAATTCCTGTAGCCTGGAGATATCCTGGAGCTTAGGTGATGCCGCGGCGTAGCGCCGGCCAACGGATTATGGGGTATTCTGTCGACCATGGCCAAAAAGCTGCGTACCGCGCTCGTCATGCACCCATTGGTGCGCACCGAGCTGATGCGCGACGATCATATGGACCGCCTCGACCGCGCGGTATCGCTGATCAGTCGCGAACCGTCGCGCAGCTTCGAGACGTTCGGCGCCGAACTGTCGCGGATCGAGGTGCTGATCACCAGTTGGGGTTGCCCGCCGGTGGATGCAGAAGTGGTCGCGCGAATGCCCAAACTGAAACTGATCGCCCATCTGGCCGGTAGCGTCAAAGGCATCCTCGACGATGCGGTGTGGCGCCGCGGCATCCTGGTCACCAACGCCGTAGCGGCCAATGCCGTGCCGGTGGCAGAGTACACGGTCGCAGCCATCCTGTTCGCCAACAAACGCGTCTTCCAACTGCATCGGCATTACGTCGAGGCTAAGGCGGATCGCATTCCCTGGAAGCAGGAAGCAACCGATGTCGGCAACTATCGCAAGACGGTCGGCATCATCGGCGCATCCCACGTCGGGCGGCTGGTCATCAAGCACCTCCGCCATTTCGACCTCGACGTGCTGCTCTACGATCCCTACGTGCCGCCACTGGCGGCCCGGGACATGCGGGTGGCCAAAGTCACGCTCTCGGAACTGCTGACCCGCTCCCACGCAGTATCCCTGCACGCGCCGCTGCTGCCGGAGACCCGCCACATGCTCGGCACCCGGGAACTGGCGCTGATGCCCGACGGCGCCACCCTGATCAACACCGCCCGCGGCGCGCTGGTAGAGCCGGAGGCCCTGGAAGCGGAGCTCCTCCGCGGCCGGCTGCACGCGGTGCTGGACACCACCGAACCCGAAGTGCCGCCGGAGGATTCGCCCCTTTACAACCTGCCCAACGTCTTCCTCACCCCCCACATCGCCGGCTCCATGGGCCGCGAAACGGAACGGCTCACCGACTACATGGTGGCCGAAGTAGAACGCTTCACCCGCGGCATCAGCCTGCGCTATCTGGTGCGCCGCGAGCACCTGCCGCGCCTCGCCTGAGCGCCTTGGAGCAAGCCCGGCCCGCGCGCGGGCGTGATCGGCAGCGCTTGGTACAGGGACAGTCGCCACACGCATGCGCACGACCGTGTAGCGCCACCGAGCGGAGAAAGTTGACGCGTTCCTCGCGGCAACTTTTCGTAGCGAGGGAACCGCGGAGCGGTGGCGCGTAGGTGTGCGCCTGGGTGCGGCGCCTGCCACGGTGCGACAACGCTCCAGGGCGTGCTGGTGATTGCTGGCCAGCCGAGAAACCGGGTAGTCTGGTGGGCTTCGAATTGGGGAGACTTCCATGGATCTATCTTACGGTCCCAGGTACGAGGCGTTTCGGCTGCAGGTTCGCGAGTTTTTGGAAGCGCACAAGGAGCAGGCGCCGCGCAATGCCGGGCTGCGCTCGGACAAGGCGATCGGCTGGCAGAAGCTGCTGATCGAGCATGGCTACGCGGCCCGCACCATACCGAAAGAGTACGGCGGCTACGGCGGTGAGCCGGACATCCTCGAATCGCGCATCATCGCCGAGGAGTTCGCCAGCGCCCAGGTGAGCCAGGGGCTCGGCGGCCAGGGCATTTCGATGCTGGTGCCCATGCTGCTGGAGATGGGCACCGAGGCGCAGAAGCGCGACTTCATCCGGCCCACGCTGCACGGCGAGATGGTGTGGTGCCAGGGCTACTCTGAGCCGGGGGCCGGCAGCGACCTGGCCAGCCTGCGCACCAGTGCCGTGCTCGAAGGCGACGAGTGGGTGGTGAATGGGCAGAAGATCTGGACCAGCACCGCCCAATTGGCCGACTGGATCTTCTGCCTGGTGCGCACCGAGCCGGATGCGCCCAAGCACCAGGGCATCTCGTTTCTGCTGTTCCGCATGGACACCCCCGGCATCGAGGTCCGGCCGCTGGTGGACATGACCGGTGCAGCCAACTTCAACGAGGTGTTCTTCACCGACGTCCGGGTGCCGAAGGAGCAGATCGTTGGCCGCCGCGGCGAGGGCTGGATGGTGGCCAACGCCATCCTTGGCCACGAGCGCGATTCACTCGGCAACCCCAATGCGACGCTGGCACGGCTCAACGCGCTCATCGAGCTGATGCGCAAGGAGACCATCGACGGCAAGCCGCTGATGGAGCACGCCACCTACCGCGATCGGCTGATGAAGCTGCAGGGCCGGGTGATGGCCATGCGCTTCAACGACCTGCGGGTGCTGTCGGCGCGGCTGAACGGCGCCGACGCCAGCCTGGCGCGAATGATCGTCAAGCTGCAGGGCACCGAGTTGCGCCACGAACTGGAAGGCTTCGCCGTCGACGTCATGGGCGAGTTGGGCTTGGCCTACGGCGACAACCCCTACCTGCGCGACGGCGGCAGCTGGCAGAACCAGTACATGTACTTTCTCGGGTTGATCATCGGCGGCGGCACGTCGCAGATTCAGAAGAACATCATCAGTGAGCGCGGGCTCGGCATGCCGAAAGAACCGAAGCTCGACAAGCGGGCTTAAGGAGCAAGAGATGGAATTCGGACTGTCGCAAGAACAGACGCTGCTGCAGGATAGCGTCGGCAAGTTTCTCGCCGGCCAGGTGCCGTTGGAGCGGGTGCGCCGTTTCGTCGACACCGGTGACGACGCCGACATCTGGGCCGGCCTCACCGACCTTGGCATACCGGCGTTGCTGATTCCCGAAACTGCCGGCGGTGTCGGCTTGTCGTGCCTCGACGCCGCCCTGGTCGCGGAGGTTCTGGGGTACCACGCCACACCCGGCCCGTTTCTCGGCACCGCGGTGGCCGCGCCGCTGCTCGCCGGTTACGCCCGACTCGACCAGGAGCAACTGCTCGCGGACATCGCCAGCGGCCGCACCCGGGTCGGGCTTGCGGTGAGCGAAGCGGTGGGGGCTCGGGCCGACGCCGGCGTTCGTGCCGCAGGCGGCAAACTGACCGGCAAGGCGCTGTTCGTCATCGATTTCCCCGCGAACTGCTACCTGGTGGCCGACGAGTCGAAGCGCCTGTATCTGGTAGCCGCGGATGCTTCCGGTCTCGAGGCACGGCCGCTGACCACCATCGACCGCACCCGCCCCGTCGGGGAGCTGACCTTCGCCGCGACCCCGGCGCAACTGCTGTCCGACGACCCTGAAGTGCTGGCGCGGCTGCTGGATGCGACCCGGGTGATGCTCGCCGCAGACACCCTGGGCGCCGCACAGAACATGCTGGATCAGGCGGTGGCATACGCAAAAGAGCGCGAGCAGTTCAACCGCCCCATCGGCTCGTTCCAGGCGGTCAAGCACATGTGCGCGGAGATGGCGGCAGCCCTGGAGCCGTGCCGGGCGATGGTCTGGTATGCGGCGCATGCTCTGGATCACATCCCTGCAGAGGCACGACTCACTGCCTGCCACACCAAGGCGCATCTGGCCGAGGTGGGCACTTTCGTCGCCAGAACGTCCACCGAGGTTCACGGCGGCATGGGGTTTACCGATCTGCTCGGGCTGCACTACTGGTTCAAGCGCATCGGCTACAATCGCCAGATGCTGGGCGCCCCTGAACTGTTGCGGGAGCAGGCGGCCCGGACGCAACAACTGGTAGCCTGATCGCGAGACCACGCCATGGTTACGACGTCGACTCGACTGCCGGTGCTGCCGCTGAAGAACACGGTGGTTTACCCACAGCTCGTCGTGCCCCTGGCGGTAGGGAGGCCCATGTCCCTGGCGGCCGTGGATGCCGCTCTGGAGCGGGGTCGGGAGCTGATCGCGGTGGCCCAGCGCGAACCGGAGGAGCAGCGCCCGGAACGCGGCGGCCTCTACGACGTCGGCACGGTGGTGACCATCAGTCGCATCGAGAAACGCGACAACGGCGCGCAGATCATCGTCCAGGGCCTGCGCCGCGTGCGTCTCGGCGAAGCCGAGTGGCAGGGTGAGCAACTGCTGGTAGCGGCCGAGCCGCTGCCGCAGCTCGGCATGGAGGAGCTCGGCGACGAAGCCGCGCCGGTGGCGGCGCTGCTGAGGGAAAACCTGGCCCTGGCCCAGAACATTGCCCAGCTGTTGGACCAGGACAACGGCAGCCAGATCTACCAGCAGCTGGTGGGCTCGCTGCCGGATCCCATTTCGCAGATGTACCGCATTGCCTCCCTGGCCAACCTGGAACTCGAGCAGGAGCAGGTCGTGCTGGAGTGCAACTCCACCAGAGCCCTGATGGAAGAACTCCACAAGATCCTGCGCCACGAGCAGAACGTCACCGAACTGCGCCGGCAGATCGCCGAGCAAACCCGGGACGACCTCGAGTCACAGCAGCGCGAGCATCTGCTGCGGCAGCAGAAGCGTGCCATCGAGCAGGCCTTGGGCGAGGACGAAGGCGACGAGGACCTGGCGGAACTCAAAGCCGATCTGGAGAGCGCCCAGCTGCCGGAGGCGGTGCAGAAGGAAGTGGATCGGGAGCTCCGCCGACTGTCGCGCATGTCGGTCAACGCCGCCGACTATCAGGTAGCGCGAGCCTACCTCGAGCTGGTGGCCGAGCTGCCCTGGCACCAGCAGACCGAGGATCAGCTCGACATCGAGCACGCCCGGCGGGTGCTCGACGAGGATCACTATGGCCTCGAAGAGGTGAAGGCGCGCATTCTCGAATCCCTGGCGGTGCTGAAGCTGAACCCCGCAGCCCAGGCGCCCATCCTCTGCCTGGTGGGGCCGCCGGGGGTGGGTAAGACTTCGTTGGGGCAGTCGATCGCCCGTGCCGTGGGCCGTAAGTTCGAGCGTCTCAGTCTGGGCGGGCTGCACGACGAGGGCGAGTTGCGCGGGCACCGTCGCACCTACATCGGCGCCATGCCCGGCCGCATCATCCAGGGCCTGCGCCGCGCCGGCGTGGTCAATCCGGTGCTGATGCTCGACGAAATCGACAAGCTCGGCCGGGATTTCCGCGGCGACCCGTCCGCTGCCCTGATGGAGATCCTCGACCCGGCGCAGAACGAGGATTTCCGTGACAACTACCTGAACCTGCCCTACGACCTCTCGCGGGTATTCTTCGTCACCACCGCCAACACCCTGGAAGGCATATCCCGGCCGCTGCTCGATCGCATGGAGGTTCTGGAGCTGTCCGGCTACAGCGACATGGAGAAGCGTGCCATCGCCCGCCGCTATCTGCTTCCCCGTCAGCGCCGCCAGGCCGGCCTCGAGCAAGACCAGTTCGACGTCAGTGATGCCGCACTGGACGTAGCCATCCGGCGCTACACTCGGGAAGCCGGGGTGCGCGAACTCGAGCGCGTGATCGGCAGCCTGGCGCGCAAACGCGCGCTTCAGGTGGTGGCGCGAGAGCCGCTGCAGGCCGTGGTCGAGCCGGCAACACTCACCGCCTTGCTCGGCCCGGAGAAATTCAAGCGCGACCGCTATCGCGCAAAACTCGGCCCAGGCGTGGCCGCCGGGCTGGCTTGGACGGAAGCGGGCGGTGACGTGCTGTACGTCGAGGCCGCGCTGACCCAGAAGGACGACAAGATCATCCTCACCGGGCACATGGGCCAGGTGATGCAGGAGTCGGCACGAGCGGCACGCAGCTACATCTGGACAGTCGCCGAGCAGTTGAACATCGACCGAGAAAGCATCGAGCGGCACGGCGTGCACTTCCATGTGCCCGAGGGGGCGGTTCCGAAGGACGGGCCCTCCGCTGGCGTCACCATGGCCACGGCGCTGGTCGCTGCCTACCGCTACCGGCCCGCCAGGGCAGACGTCGCCATGACCGGCGAGCTGACCCTCTCAGGGCTGGTGCTGCCGGTGGGCGGCATCAAGGAGAAGGTACTGGCCGCCCACCGCAACGGTCTGCGTCACGTGATCCTGCCGCGCGACAACGAAAGCGACCTCGACAAGCTGCCGGACGAGGTCCGCGCCGGAATGTCGTTCACGCTCGCCGATCATCTCGATCAGGTACTGGAGGCCGCCTTCGACCACTGACTCGAAGCCGGGTCGTCGGCTGCGGCTCACGATTGCAAATGAGAATACTTCTCATTAGTATTCTTGTTCTTGACGCTGTCGCCTCCAGGACACCTCCATGTATCGCCTGCTACTCACTCTGACCGCGCTGGGCGCGGTCGTCGCGCACGCGTCCGAGGATCCTCCTGCCGGCAAAGCCAGCTTCGAACGCATGACGGTGGTGGGTAGCCGGGCGGCGGCGCAGGAAATCACCGGCGCGGCCAATTACCTGTCTCTCGAGGACATCGAGGTGTTTCAGCACACCGACGTCATGCGCGTGCTGCGCCAGGTGCCGGGTGTGTACGTGGTGGAAGAAGAAGGCTACGGGCTGCGCCCGAACATCGGCCTGCGCGGATCCGGCACCGACCGCAGCGCCCGCATCGCGCTGATGGAGGACGGCGTGCTGATCGCGCCGGCGCCGTACGCGGCCGCAGCCAGCTACTACGTCCCCACCATGGCGCGGATCCAGGCGGTGGAAATCCGTAAGGGCTCGGCGGCCGTGCGCAGCGGCCCGCGAACCACCGGCGGCGCCATCAATCTGATCTCCACACCCATCCCGGATGCGCCTCTGGCGGGCAAGGCACGACTCCTCGTGGGCGAAGACCAGACGCTGCTCGGCCATGCCCACGTGGGCGGCCGGAGTGAGCACTGGGGCTTTCTGCTCGAAGGGGTGCGCCAGCAGACCGACGGATTCAAGGGTCTCGACGGCGGCGGCGATACCGGCTACCAGCTCGATGACTATCGCGGCAAATTCAGCTACCGCACCGGGAGCGATGCCGCGTTCTACCAGGAACTGGAGGTGAAGCTGGGTCGTACCGATCAGACCTCGGACGAGACCTACCTCGGCCTCACCGACGAGGATTTCCAGCGCAACCCCTATCGACGCTACCGGGGCTCGGCGTTGGACGAGTTCGTCGGCCAGCACGATCAGCTGGAGCTGCGGCACTACGCGGCGCTCAGCGGCAGCGTGGATCTCACTACGGTGGTCTATCGCAACGAGTTCGCCCGCAACTGGTACAAGGGCCAATCCGTGGGTGGTGCGTCAGTCAGCGCCGTGCTCGAACAACCCAGCGCCTTCGCCGA
The DNA here is from genome assembly GCA_047920935.1 of Pseudomonadales bacterium. Classification (GTDB taxonomy): domain Bacteria; phylum Pseudomonadota; class Gammaproteobacteria; order Pseudomonadales; family Azotimanducaceae; genus UBA7803. The sequence continues at coordinate 22,176 of JBLRXD010000022.1, forward strand.
GCAGCTCGCCTGGCTCAAGGGTAGCGACAGCCCCGACGACGCCATCGTGCTGCGCAACAACAACCGCGAGTATCTCTCCGAAGGGGTGCAGAGCATCCTCGGCTGGACACCCGCCTGGAACGGGCCGGCCGAGCACACCATCGAGTTCAGCGTGCGCTACCACCAGGACGAGGAAGATCGGCTGCAGGACGACGATCGCTACGCCATGCGCAATGGCCAGCTGCAGCTGACCACCGACGGTCTGCCGGGCAGCCAGGCGAACCGGCTGGGCAGCGCCCAGGCCTGGAGTTTCTACCTGCAGGACGAGATCCGCCTGGGGCAGTGGATCTTCACGCCGGGCTTGCGCTACGAAGCCATCGATCTGGAACGGCGCGATTACGCGACCACCGACCCGCGCCGTCAGCTGGGTGCCACCGCGGTGCGCCGCTCCAGCGTCAACGAGTGGATTCCGGGCATGGGCATCCTCTATCAGCTGAACCCGGAGTTGAGCCTGCTGGCCAGCGTTCACAGAGGCTTCAATCCGCCCGGGCCGGGCTCCGATGCCGATTCCGAAACGAGCGTCAATTACGAGGCCGGGCTGCGCTATGCGAGCGAACGGGTGAGTGCCGAGGCCATCGGGTTTTTCAACGACTACAACAATCTCGTCGGCACCTGCACGATCTCGTCGGGCGGGGATTGCGTAGTGGGTGATCAGTTCGACGGCGGTGCGGTAGAGATGTACGGGCTGGAGCTGTCGGCCTCGGGCGAACTTGCGGCCGGAGCGCTGCGCGTTCCGTTGCGGGCCAGCTACACCTACTCCCGAGCAGAGTTCCAGAACGGCTTCGACAGCGACCTGGAGGAGTGGGGCGCAGTGGCTGCGGGCGACCAGGTACCCTACCTGCCGAGACACCAACTGCAGTTGGGCGTCGGCCTGGCCGGCGCCCGCTGGCGCACGGACCTTTCCGCCAGCTACGTCGATCAGATGCGCGTGGTTGCCGGGAGCGGGCGTCCGGATCGCAGCGAGCGTGTGGACGACCATTGGATCGTCGATCTCGCCGCGGCCTTCGACGTCAGCGACCAGATCGAGTTGTTCGCCCGAATCGAAAACCTCTTGGACGATACCTACGTCGTCTCCCGACGGCCGGCCGGAACCCGACCCGGGCGACCGCAGACGGCGCTCATCGGCGTCAGCGTCAGCTTCTGAATCAGCACCCGGGCGGGGTGCTTCCGGTGCGGCGATAACGCAACGCGTTGCCTTGCTTGCCAAGTATCTCGATCTGCCCGGCTGCGCGCAGGCAGTAGGCCAGCTTCTGCCCCAGCCGGCGCGGCTCGCCCATGGCCAGCGCCAGGTCGGCGGTAGTGAAGGACTCCGGCAGCGGCGCTCGCAGCAACGACCACAGATCGGCGCTGCAGGTAAAGCGGTGTTGCTCGATCACCCGGCAGAGGCGCCGCTGCACCACCTGCCAACCGTTGCGGCGACGGTTGCGGCCCGGAGCGCGACGGCGCCACTCCTCCTCCTCGGTCAAAACGACTTCCAACTCGAAGTTCGGGTGCTCGAGCAGGCGCGGGATGCTCACCAGCCGATCCACCACATGAGCCACCGCGCCGCGCTTCGGCGAGCGCCGCCGAACCGCCTGCTGATCCTCTTCTTCCGGCAGCTTGACGAGATAGCGAACGTGCGCGATAGGGCAGACCAGCACCACCCGATGCTGCTCCAGAACCGATTCCAGCTTGCGCCGCAGGCTGCCGAACCCCGAGGTCTGAATCTCGTAAATGCAACCGTCCGCATGCAGCACGTCGGCGACGAACCCACCCACGGCTACCTCCTCACGAGCGCCCTCGGCACGGTAGTGGGCTTTCAGCGCCTGATGCAGCGGGCCTTCGTTGAGAATACCGATGTTCACCGTGGGCCACCCACCCTCGAGGACGATCGGTCTGCGAAGCGCCGGCGTGCCTGATGACTGGCTGAACGAGGCTGTGACATACTTCTCATCGTCGCAGGGACGGGGCGTTTAGCGGCGCCGGCAGACCAACGAAAACAACAACAATTACTCGAACCCACTGGGAAACCAACATGAGCGCAGACGGAACCTGGAACACCACCATGAACACGCCGATGGGAGCGCAGCAAGGCACGCTGACGCTGGCGACCAATGGCGCCGAACTGAGCGGCAAGCTGGCCGGCCCCCAAGGTGAGATCGATATCACCGACGGCAAGATAGACGGCGACAAGCTGTCCTGGAAAGCGAGCATCACCAGCCCCATGGCCATGACCCTGGACTTCGACGCCACCATCGACGGCGACAGCATCAGCGGCAACGTCAAACTCGGCGCCTTCGGCAACGCCACCTTCTCCGGCACCCGGGCGTAACCCCCGGCAGGAACGATCTTGTAGGAGCGATCTGTAGGAGCGATCTCCAGATCGCGATACATTTGTAGGAGCGATCTCCAGATCTCCAGATCTCCAGATCGCGATCTGGAGATCGCTCCTACTCCACACGCTCACCGAGCAGCTGCGCGAGAACGTCGGCCATGCTCACCTCATCCAGCTGCTTCAACCCGGCCATGCGATGGTAAATCTCGGCCGCGCCGTGATGAAATTCGCCGGGCAGCCGCGCCGCCTCGAAGGTGCTGGCGATCTCCTTCATCTCGCCCACGAACCGCCAGGCCTTGCCGGCCGTGCCCTGAGCCGTCGCTTCTGACCGCTCGGCCAGACCCGGTTGCGACAGCGCCCACTCCTCGAGCAGCGCCGGCGTGACACCCTCCGCCTGTGCCAGCGCACGCACCGCCAGCAGCAGCGCGGCCGATCCCTTGGTGAACGCTGCGTAGCACATCTTCAATGCCGAAGCCGCCCCCGGCGGGCCGGCCAGCGCGATCGCCTGTAGCGGGCCAGCGCCGAACCAATCGGCCACCGCCATTGCGTCTGCGCCGGAGAGATACAGGCGGGTGCTGCCCGGATGAGCGGCCGGCGGGCCGATGATGCCACCGTCGACGAAGCGGTCGCCGAACAGGGCCGCGATGCCACGCGCGGTCGCTGGCGCCACCGCGTTGGCATCGATGAATACACCGGCGAAACCGGCGTCATGCACCACCTGCGCCACGGCCGCAGCCTCCCCGGGTGGGCACACCGACAGCACCGCAGCGGCGCCATCGAGCAACCCATCGAGATCGCGGTGGGGCTCGAAGCCCGCGGCCTCGGCTCGGCCTCGAGTAGCGGCACTGCGCTCCGCCGTCAGCCACCGCACCCGGTGACCGGAGGCCTGCAAGGTGCGTCCGACACTCACTCCCATGGCTCCAGGATGCAGCAGCGCGATGATCATAGGCGGTAATCCAAAGGCGGGGGGCGATCCCCGAGT
>JBLRXD010000023.1:0-25080 GCA_047920935.1 Pseudomonadales bacterium
GCCTTAGCCTAAGGACTTCATCGTAATCAGCTTCACTCTTTAGGAAGTAGAAGTCGGTACCATTCGATACCGACCGCGGGAAGAAACCTGCCTGCCGGAGCTCGCTAAGCGAATCTGCGTCACCAAACTGAAGCAAATATTGCCCGATTATGCTTCGCGCTGCCTTGGAAAGATCGTGGTACTCAGTGCCAACGACCAGGTAGTCCTTATCTCGCTCTGAGGTCACACCTAACCTAGTTATGGTTACTGCAAAGGACACGTCTCCGACGGTTGGGAAACTGGCGGTTAGGTTGAGTCGGGCGCCCTGTATGAGGAATTTGTTTCGCAGGCTACAGACGAGGCGCAGACCTTCTTGGGAGATGTCCCGGACCTGGAAGTAAGTGTATTCGTTAAATCGTCCAGGTGTCGGAGCTACACAAGTCGGAAAGAACTCCTCGCTACACAGCCACCGGGTACTGCGTCTCTTTTCATTTTCGGACGGGTTCTCTACCCGAGGACGAGAGAGCCGCACACCCGCGAGTGAGATGTTTTCGTTCTGTCTGATTACTTCGACGATTAAGCCTTCGAAGAGGGTCCTTTGCCCGCCAATAATTAGCTCGAGATCGATCTTCGTTCCTTTTTCGAGTACATCTTCGCACCCATCTCGACGCAATTCGATGCCGAACGGGCTCATGCGCCAGACGCGGACTTCGCGATAATCGGCGGATCGCTCCCGGCTACGTACTCGTGCAACTAGGCGGTCGTAGGTCCGAATTTCAGCGGGGAATACGGGCTCATGAATGTCGGAAAAATCTAGATCAAATTTATCCCGCGAGTCTGATGTCATTTTGGTCCAACTGCTCACTACTAGCTGCTTGGCTCGATCGGTAGAAGCTTACCAGACGTTGGTGGTTTGCAGTTGAGTCCTTGATCCGAAAGATAGAGGTGACTTCTGGGAAGTCTCGAACCTGGAGATGCAGAGACATCAGGTTAATCTCGTCGAGTTCCAGCGATATATTTGCGTCAAGAAGGGTCGACAATGTGCTCGAGCAGATCAGTATGTCGCCAGAGCTCAGGAGCGACGCGATCCGCGGATTCTTGCTAAGCTCATCAAGCCGGCTCAAGAGGTTGACTGGCGGGCCAAGGGCTGTGATCTCTATAGATGAATCCAACCCCCCTAGATTGCCCACTATTGCGTCACCTGTAGAGATCAGGATGTATCGCCTTATCTCACTTTCGTTGATGGTGGCGTTGAGATCTCTGTTGAGCCGGGCCATTTCGATTCCAGCCAGTAGACAGCGCACCACATTACTGGTGATATCTGGGTCATCGAAGTAAGCAAAAATCAGATCCCCGATTTTTCTCGGAATTCCGGAAAATTGTTCGACGGCGTTGGAGCATGCCTTGATCTCCGGAAGTACGCTCTTGTCAATGAACCTATCCAGATCTTTCGATCCTGCGGTATATCCGCGGATATCGCTAAATAGACATGCTACGCGAGCTTGCCTGGGCCTGAGTATCTCAACCGTCGCCTGAATCATGCTCAGATGGTTTTGTTGAACCTGCGCTTCAAGTCGCTCCGCAATGATGCGGGGAATGAATGCGCGCAGCCGATCTGAAAACTCGATGTTTAGTTCGATGATCCGCTTCTGAGCGGCGATATTCTCTTGATTCAGTACGAAGTTACGTACGTCTGCCACGTGGGAAGAGCGTAAAAAGAGGGTAATGAGTAGGACAACGAAAGCAGCACTTATCAGCGATGCTGGAGGAACGCCTGATTCCAGCAAGAAGGGCGTCTGCGTCACCATGATGGATGTTGCGAGCAGAAGGGAGTTGAGCGGCGACAGCCTCAGCATCACCATCGCTCCCGTGACGTAGAGAAAGCTAAACAGCCAAGGGGTGCCGTCCCACCAAGTGGTAATCATTGCTTGTGTGTAGCAGAGAAGCCATATCGCCAAAATCGCTGGCGCCTTGGACAGTGAGGTTCTTGCGAGCGGGGAAAGATAGAATAGAAAGGCTGAAAAACATGCCGCTGCAACTACCATTCGGAACTGAAACCACTGGTTAATAGGTTCCAGCCCCATAGGCTTGTCGTAGAAGTGATAGTGGCCCACGTACGCCAATCCTGCCGAAAAAAACAGGTAGCGAGATAGGCGGATGAAGGCATCTTGTTCCTTCTCCTCCCACATCGACTTCCAAGGTTTCCCGGCTAGTAGAAGGGTAGGAAAGCAATAGATTATCAGTGATTCAACCTTAGCCATGCGCCCAGTTTGCTGAAGCTTCAGCAGCCCGCTCTTTTCGGTCCATAGCCGTAGTTTAGTCGGGGATTCTGATCTTGCTTATAGCCGGGCAGGATTGCGCGCAAGGACCTCAGCATTAACAGCTGTGGTTAATGAGCCACCACCCTCACCTCCACCCGAGCCCCCAGGACCGCTAATTCGGTAATGCCGATCGCGGTCCAGGCGGGCCACGGGGCGTTGATGAATTCGTCTCTGACTTTCATGAACGTCTGCAGGTGTTGCTGCAGGCCGACGTGATATGTGGTGTATTCGACGATGTTTTCGTAGTCGAGGTTGGCTTCTTTGAGGATGCGGCCCACGGCTTCCCAGGCGTTGCGGAATTCTTCTTCAGGCTGCTCGGGCACGCGCCCGTCGGCTCCCATGCCGATCTGGCCCGATAGTAGAACCAGACCGTTGGCGCGGATGGCCGGCGCGAAATGGAAATTTTCGTAGGCTCGACGATCTGCGTCGGGCACGATAACGTCGCGCTTCATGTGCCGGCTCCTTCTGGTGATGCTGATACGTTGTGATCTTAGCGAGTGCGTGCCGGGGATAGAATCCCCATGACGTTGTTTTCTGCTGCCAGCTACAGGAGCGTTGCATGCTGAATTACTCGAAGCCGGTTGCCGTCGGAGCCGCCGAGTTGGAGGGCTATACTCGGGTGGCCCTCGAGTTGGCGGAGCGGGCGGGGCGGGCGACGCTGCCGTTTTTTCGGGCAGGGATCGCCATCGACAACAAGAGATTGGATGGGCGCTTTGATCCTGTCACCGAGGCCGACCGGCAGGCCGAGCGGGTGATACGCAGCGGGCTGCAGGAGGCGTATCCCGACCATGGCATTTTTGGTGAGGAGTTTGGCCATCAGCAAGGCAATGGCCTCACGTGGGTGATCGACCCCATCGACGGCACGCGGGCGTTCATGACCGGCATGCTGCATTGGGGGGTGCTGTTGGCGCTGTTCGATGGGCAGCAACCGGTGCTTGGGGTGATGCATCAGCCTTTCACGGGGGAGTTCTTCTATGGCGACAATGCTACTGCCCATTATCGCCGTGGCGGGGAGCAACGGCAGTTGCGGTGCCGGGCGTGCCCCTCGCTGGAGCAGGCCGTGCTCACCACTACGAGCCCGCGGCTGTTCGAGCGGCCCGGTGAGCGGGCGGCGTTCGAGCGACTGGAGTCGGACGTCAAGCTGTCCAAGTACGGCGGCGACTGCTACATCTACGCCATGCTTGCCATGGGGTTCGTTGACCTGGCGACGGATGCGGGTCTGCAGGCGTACGATATCCAGGCGTTGATGCCGATCATTCGCGGGGCTGGAGGGGTGGTCAGCACGGCGGACGGCGGCGATGCCAGCATGGGGGGCGTCATCATCGCCGCGGGGAGTGCGACATTGCACCAGTTGGCCTTGCAGCGTATGGCCGGGGGGTGACGCAGGGCGGCGCCGCGCTGGTTTGCAGAGGAGAGGAGCATGGATTTCGGGATTGCGCTCGCCACCAGCACCGAGTCGTGGAAGGTGGTGCAACGGGCAGAGACGCTCGGGTTCAGTCACGCCTGGTTCTACGATACGCAGCTGCTGAATCCCGACGTGTTCATCGGCATGACCATGGCGGCCATGCACACCAGCCGCATCCGTCTGGGTACCGGTGTGCTCATTCCGTCCAATCGGATCGAGCCGGTCACCGCCAACGCCCTGGCCACGCTCAACAAAATTGCACCTGGCAGGATCGACTTTGGTGTTGGCACCGGCTTTACCGGGCGACGCACCATGGGGCTGCGCGCCATCCCGCTCGACCGGATGAAGGCCTACATCGAGCGCGTGCAGAAGCTGCTGCTGGGTGAGACCGTGAGTTGGCCGCATGAAGGCGAGCGCCATGAGATCGGCTTTCTCAATCCGGATCTCGGGCTGATCAACCTCGATGACCCCATCGCTTTGCATGTCTCGGCGATGGGCCCCCGGTCGCGGCGGCTCACCGCCGAGCTTGGCGCCGGTTGGCTGAATTTCGCTGCGAACGAGGATGCCGCCGCGCGCACGCTGGAAGACATGCAGCAGGCATGGCGGGGCGCCGGTCGCCCATCGACCGATCTCTACTCTACGCTGTTCCTGTTGGGGGCGGTGCTGCAACCCGGGGAGCCGTTCGACTCACCGCGCGCGGTCGCGCAAGCGGGTCCGTGGGTCACGGTGTTCTTCCACAATCTGGTAGAGACCACCGAGCCGGGGTCCATGGAGTCCATCATCGGCAAACCGCTCAGCGATCGGCTGGAGCAGTATCGGGCCGTTTACAACGGCTATCCCGCCAAGCGGCGCCATCTGCACAACCATCGGGGTCATCTGATGTTCATCCGGCCGGAGGAGCAGTTTCTGGTAACCGGGCAGTTGATCGAACAAATGACGTTCACCGGAGATCTCGAAGCGCTGCGGGCGCGGGTGGCACGGCTGGCGGCAGCCGGCTACGACCAGTTGACCGTTCAACTGGTGGAGGGGCACGAGCAGGCGCTGGAAGACTGGGCGCGGGTGTTTCGTCTCGCGCCATGATACGGATCGGTGCGTGAGCCCGGGTTTTTGCACCGTCATGGTGCGCCGTTGTTGTTGGCTTGGCTCGCCTCGCTCCACCCTGAGTTTTGCAATACCTTGATTTAAAAGGCGATTTTTTTATATTCAGCACCTGGCACGGCTCATGCAATAAGTAAATCGACGCCGGGTGGTCGACTCTCTCCCCTTAAGATTGACCGGCGTTGGGATCCGCTACGGATCCGGAGGCACCCAGTCTTTCCCCTCCCCTCGAGACTGGGTGCCTCTCTTTTCTCACCCTCACCTGCCCGGTTGCGACAACTTGATCAATGTCGATACGACAAGATCGCGCTCGGCGGCTTTCACCCGCTCCTCGATGTCTGCTACCTCATCGCCAGGCTTCACCGGAACTCGCACCTGCGCGAGCACCGGGCCGGAATCGTAATCCGCGTCCACCAGATGCACCGTAGCCCCTGTTTCGGTGTCACCAGCGGCAAGCACGGCGGCGTGCACTCGGCCGCCATAAAACCCCTGGCCGCCGAAGCGCGGCAGCAACGCGGGATGAGTGTTGATGATGCGCTCGCGGTAGCGCGACAGCACCTGTGGGCCCAGCTTGCGCATGTAGCCGGCCAGCAGCACCCAGTCGACGTGAGCTTCGACCAGCGCCTTGGTCATGGCGGCGTCGAGGGCGCCGGGCTCAGGGTGGGTGGTGGAACTCAGGTGGGCGGTGGGAATGCCGGCTTCCGCGGCTCGCGCGAGGGCGCGTGAGGTGCTGTTGTTGGAGATCACCAGTGCAACCGTTGCCTGCAGTGCACCGCTGGCGCAGGCGTCTATCACCGCCTGCAGAATGGAGCCGCCATGAGAGGCGAGCACGGCCAGTCGCATCATTCGGCCAGCCGGAAGATGGCCGTGTGGAAGATCTCGGTGGTCAACTCGCTGTCGCGATGGAAAGCGAGATACACCTTCACGAACTGATGGCCCTTGCGCTCCCATTTCTCCAGCGGCACCGCGCGAACCTCCACGGTGTCGCCGACTTTGAGCAGGCGGCGGAAGCGTATTTCGGAGCCGACGTGGATCCAGGCAGGCATGATGAACTCGCGTACCAGCGCGTAGTTGGCGATGCCGAGCAGCCAATGCGGATGCGCGGCGGTGCGATACACCGGCAGGTCGTCGCTGACCCGCTCCGCATAGGTGCGGTTGCCGTCTTCGGTGATCTGCCAGTGCCATGGCAGGAACGGCTGGTTGGGTATCACGCTGTCCCACTCCATCAGCACCCGCTCGGCCGGTTTGGCGTCGGCGGCGAAGACGTTCTGGTTCTCGGCGGCTGGCAGCGTATCGGTAAGCTCGGTGTCGAGCTCTGCCAACAGCGTGCCCGCCTCGTTGCAGCAGCGGGCGCGGTAGCCGGCGTCGTGCTCCTCCAGGGTGATGCTCAGTTGGTCGCCCGCGTAGGCTGGTTTGAGGAAGCGCACGTTGCCGATCGACTGCCCGAGCCAGCGCTCACCGAAACGTTCCACCAGAGGGTGGGTGAGGTAGCCATAAACCGCCACCCCAGGAACCAGCGCCCCCTGAAAGCCGTACTTCTTGGCGACCTCGTCGCTGTGAATGCGGTTTTCCGAAGCTTCGGAGTAGTTGGCGGCTACGACGTGATAAGTCTCCATGGCGCTGCATTCCTGGCGGGTATGCCGCTGAGCACGGCGGTGCCGGCGAGTGTGCCGGTCGTGGCGGTTGTGGTGAGCATTTTGCCCCATCCGCGGGCGCGGAGCACCCGGATGAGCGCACCCGCGCCGCCCCCGAAGGTGCGTTGCTCGACTGAAGTGGGTTAGGGTTTGCTGGTAATGGCCGCACTGCACAACAGCCACAAGCTCGTGATCGTCACCGGGAAGGGTGGCGTCGGCCGGTCGTTGCTGTCCGCCGCGCTGGCGGACCTTTCGGTAGCCGCAGGGCTGCGCACCATCCTGGTGACCCTGGACACCCGCGATGACCGCCATCCGCTGCTCGACGTACCGTTGGAGTACCGGCCGAGCGACACCGGCCGCGGCTTTGCCGTCAGTCGGGTCGATGCGTTCCAAGCCGCGGCCGAGTATGCCCGTCGCAACCTGCCGTTTGGCGGGGTCTATGGGAGCTTCTTCCAGAGCCGCGCGTTCCACGATTTTGCCGCCGCCGCGCCAGGTTTCGAGGAGCTCATGTGTCTCGGCAAGCTCTACGATCTGGCCACGGCGTCGGAATTCGACCGGGTAATCTTCGATGCCCCCGCCACCGGTCACCTCAAGGATCTGCTGGCGGTGCCGGGGGTAACCCAGCGGGCGGTGCGCGTCGGTCCGCTGAGCCACAACGCTCGCAAGATCGAGGATCTGCTGCTCGACCCTGAGCGCACTCATGTTCTCGTCGCGACGCTGGCCGAGGAGATGCCGGTTCGGGAAGCCTTGGAGGTGGTGCGCCTGTGCCGGCAGGAGATGCGCATGAGCGTCGGTCCCGTGCTGGTGAATCGCGAAGTACTCAGCTTGCTGTCAGAACCGGAAATGGCGTGCGTGCAGGCGCTCGAGGGCCAGGGGGCGCTGTCGCCCGCGGTTTGCCGGGCCTTGGCCGTCGCCCACGAGCGGCGCACGCTGGCGGCAGCCCAACGGGATGCGCTGCGGCCGCTGCACGAGGCGGGCCTGGAAGCGCTGTACGTGCCGCGTATCGTGCAGCGCAGTCATCGTGCCGACGAGCTGCTCGACGTGGTCGCCCGATACCTGGCGCCACTGTTCGCCCCCCTCGTAGGAGCCCCCTCTGTAGGAGCCCCCTCTGTAGGAGCCCTCTCCAGAGGGCGATCGCCCGCAGAAGCGAGTAAATCGCGATCTGGAGATCGCTCCCACGGAGAACTCGATCCCTTCGATGTATCCGGGCTGTTGAATGGCAGTCGGGTGGTGGTGTGCTGCGGCAGTGGAGGGGTGGGAAAAACCACCAGCGCCGCGGCGCTGGCGGTGTTGGCCGCTCGGCAGGGCAAGAAGGTTCAGGTGATGACCATCGATCCGGCGCGCCGGCTTGCCCAGGCTATGGGCCTGGACTCTCTGGGCGGCGAGCCCCAGCGCGTGCCGCTGGACGCGCCCGGCGAGCTGTGGGCGATGATGCTCGACAGCAAGCACACGTTCGATCGGCTGGTGGAGACGTATGCGCCGGATCCGCGGGTACGCGAGGCAATCTTCGCTAATCATTATTATCAGCAATTGTCCACGTCGCTGGGCGGGTCGCGGGAGCTTGTGGCCATGGAGCGGGTGCTCGAGACAGCCTTGGAGGGCGACTACGATCTGCTCATCGTCGATACCCCACCGTCGCAGCATGCGCTGGATTTTCTCGATGCTCCGGAGCGTCTGGTCAACCTGTTGGATGGCTCGTTGGCGGCTCTGCTGGTGCGCCCCTACGGCCTCGCGGCCAGAGCTCAGTTCAATTTCTTTCGGCAGTCGTCGGCGCTGGCGCTCAAGTTCATGGAGCGCCTCACCGGGGTGCAGATGCTGGCCGACCTGTCGGAATTTCTGCTGGCCTTCTCCAGCATGTTCGATGGGTTCCGTGAGCGCTCTCACAAGGTGCAGTCGCTGATGCGCGAATCGACCACCAGCTTTCTGCTGATCTGCGCACCCGAGCCGGCGAGCCTGAGGCAGGTGGATCAATTTGCCGCGCGTCTGGCGAAAGACCGGATGCGCGTTGCCGGCATTATCGCCAACCGCGTTCACCCGGCGCCGCCCGGCGAGGCCGCGCTCGCGCCGCGCGCTGCCGTGCTCGACATCGGCGCAGCAGAGTTGGCGCCGTTGGCCGAGTGCGGCGATCCGGCGTTCTCCGATCTGCCGCTGCCCGAGCGGCTCGCAGAGACCTGGCAGGAGGCGGTAGACTTGCACGTGGCCGACCGCCTGGCGCTGGCGTCGTTGACGGCTGGGGCGCTACCGCTGCGGTTGATTCCGCGGCTCCCGCGAGACCTTCACAGCATGGCCGACCTGGAGCAACTGGCTGCGCTGCTTGCCGCCGATTTCTCTCAGGGCCCACCGTAGGCCTGACCAGGCAGCCAGGTGACCAGCGACTGCCAGTTGAAGATGATCGTCAGGCCGATGAGCTGCAGCACGACGAATGGCGCCACGCCGCGATAGATGACGGCCACGTCGATGCCTGGCGGCGCTACGCCTTTCAGGTAGAAGATAGCGAAGCCGACGGGTGGGGTGAGGAAACTGGTTTGCAGGCACACGGCGAACATCACCGTGAACCAGATCGGATCGAAACCGAGTGCCGCCACCACTGGCGATACCAGTGGCAGAATGATCAGGGTCAGCTCGATCCAGTCGAGGAAGAAGCCAAGCAGGAACGTGGCCAGCAGAATGCAGATGACGATGCCGTTGGCGTCGAAAGGCAGGCCCAGCAACGCCCGCTTGATCAGCTCGTCGCCGCCCAGCCCGCGCAGCACCAGCGCAAACGCGGTGGCGCCGATCAGCACGGCGAAGATGAAGGCGGTGGTTCGAGTAGTCTCGTGCAGCACCTCGCGCAGCGCCGCCCGGCTCAGCTGGCGCTTCACGAACGCCAGCAGCAGAGCTCCGGCGGCGCCCACGCCGGCCGCCTCCGTGGGCGTGGCCACGCCGGTGAAGATGCTGCCGAGCACGGCCAGGATCAGGAATGCCGGTGGCATGATGGCGAGGAACAGCGCGCGGATCGCTGCCCAATCCACCGGCTCGTGTTGCGCTGCGGGCGCCACCTCCGGCCGCAGCAGGCTGTACAGCAGCAGGTAGGCTACGTACAGTCCGCCGAGCAGCGCGCCGGGAAGCACCGCGCCGAGAAACAGATCGCCGACGCTCATGGCCATGCGGTCTGCCATCAGCACCAGCATGATGCTGGGCGGGATTAGGATACCCAAGGTACCTACGGCGCAGACGGTGCCCGTGGCGAGCGCCTTGTCATAGCCCTGGTTGAGCATGACCGGCAGCCCGAGCAGCGCCAGCAACACCACCGATGCGCCGATGATGCCTGTGGTGGCCGCAAGCAGCAGCCCGATGAGCGTGACCGTTACCGCAAGCCCGCCGCGCAAGCCGCCGAACAGGCGCGCGAAGCTGGTCATCAGCTCTTTGGCGATGCCCGAGCGGTCGAGCAACAGGCCCATGAGGATGAACATCGGCAGGGCCACCATCACCCAGTTCTCCATCACGTTCCAGATTCGATCCACGGTGATGGAGGTGTAGCCCCAGCTCATGCCGATGGGGACGTTGAAATCCACTTCGAGAACGATGGCGAAGGCGGTGAACAGAACCGCCAGCCCGCCGAGCAGCCAGGCAACCGGAAAGCCGGTAAACACCAGCGCGATGAAGCTTACGAACATGAGCAGGGCGAGAATTTCGTTACCGGCCATCAGTGGCGGCCTCTGTGTTGAACAGCAGTGTTGAACAGCAACGCCCAGACGCGCGTGAGCCTTGAGAGGGTGGCGATCAGCAACAGGGCGAAGCCGAGCGGCAGCATCGCCTTGATGACCCAGCGCAGCGGCAGCCCTCCCGGCGCCTGCGAGACTTCGCCGAATCGGTAGCTGCTGATGACGAAGGGAACGCTGTAGACCAGGATCAGCGTGATGAACGGCAGCAGGAACAGGAGAATTCCGTACAGCTCCACCCAGGCTTTGCGGCGTGGTGACAAGCGTTCGTGAAGGACGTCGACGCGAATGTGTGCGTCTGCCTGGTAAGTGTATGCCAGCCCCAGCAGAAACCCGGCCGAATACAGGTGCCACTGAATTTCCTCGAACTCGATACGGCCCAGGCCGAATGCGTAGCGAGCGACCACGTTGACGACGATCACCACCAGCAGCGCGGCCCAAAGCCACGAGATCCACTGACCCATCTTGACCAGCCAGGGGTCGATCATCCGCGAAAAAGCCGTGTGCGGTAGCATCAGAAGTCTCGTGGCAGATAGGCCCGTGATTTCCAGTGGGCGTAGTCGGATCGGAATCGGTTCTGGGATTCGAGGATGCGCGCGAATTCGGGGCTGGCGGCGGCCTCTTCAGCGAGCACGTTCTGAGTAATCCGATCCAACTCCCGCAGCACGTCCATGGGCAGCGTCTCGACCCGCACGCCGGCCTCGATGAACGTCTCGATCACAGGGCCCTGCAGGCCCTCCGAGCGCGCCAGATTGCGGGTGACGCCGGCCGTGCACACGGCTTCGAGCAGCGCCTGGGTGGAGGGTGGCAGCGCGCGCCACCGATCCAGGTTGACCACCAGGTGGAAGGCGGTGGCTGGCTGGTGCCAGCCGGGGTAGTAGTTGTAGCGGGCCACCCGGCTGAAGCCGAGCATCTGATCCACCACCGGCAGCGCGTATTCGGTGGCGTCTATGGCGCCCTTTTCCAGCGCCTGGAAGATTTCCCCGCCCGGAAGCATGGTGACCGAGGCGCCGGCCCGCTCCATGACCTTGCCGCCGATGCCGGCAAAGCGGATCTTCAGCCCGCGGATGTCGGCCAGCGAATTGATCGGCAACCTGAACCAGCCTGCGGTCTCGGGGCCGGTGATGCCGCAGAACAAAGGATGCACGTTGTGCTGGTGATACAGCGCTTCGCCGAGTTCCCGGCCACCGGCCTCGAACCACCAGGCGGAGAATTCCCAGGGCTCCATGCCGAACGGCACCGCGCCCAGCAGCGTGGAAGCACGGATCCTCCCCTGATCGTAGCCGAGCCAGGTGTAGCCGGCTTCGACTTTGCCGTCCCGCACGGCTTCGGTAATGCTGAACGCCGGCACGATCTCGCCAGGTTCGTAGATGTCCAGGCGTACGGCGTTGTCGCTGATCGCGCGCAGGGTGTCGCTGACGAACAAGGCGTTGTCACCCAGCGCCGGCAGATTGGTGGCGAAAGCGCCCGGCACGCGCCAGCGCAGGCGCACGGCGGTAGGCCCGGCTTCGGCGCCGCCGGGCTGCGCGCCCACCGCCACACGGGATTCGCCCGGTGGCCGCAACGCCAGGCTGCCGACCAGACCCACGGCGAAAGCGACGATCACGGCCAAGGCCGCGGCGCGGAAGCTCAGCGTTGCCGGTTTCATCGATTCCCCTGAACGTGGCCGTTGGGCCCGGATTGTCGGAGACTGTCGCCTCCGGTTGCAACCGAAGCGGAATCGGGAGTTGTTTTTACTGGAACATTTGGCTACTTTGACGCGTTTTGCGCGATGCACCATCGCGCCTGTTTGTCTTAGAGGGGAATCGCATGCTGATCGGTGTGCCAAGAGAACTTTCGCCGGGGGAACGGCGGGCCGCACTGGTGCCGGTCACCGTGAAGAAGCTCGTCGCCGCCGGTTTCGAGGTCGTCGTCGAATCGGGGTTGGGCATTCCGGCTGGATTTCCCGATGACGTCTACAGCGACGCGGGGGCCAGCATCAGCAATGATCGCCAGTCTTTGCTCGGCTCCGCGGATGTCGTGCTGCGGGTTCGCAAGCCGGCGGCTGACGAGGTCGGCTCGTTGAAGCGCGGCGCTATACACGTCAGCTTCCTCGATCCGTTCAACGAGCGCGGTCTGGTGGAGCAGTTGGCCTCCCAGGGCGTGACCGCCATATCCATGGAGATGATTCCACGCAGCACCCGCGCGCAGAAGATGGATGCGCTGTCTTCCCAGGCCAACCTTGCGGGCTATGTGACCGTCATCCAGGCGGCCTACCACTCGCCGAAAATCCTGCCGATGATGATGACGCCCGCCGGCACCATCGCACCGGCACGAGTCTTCGTGATCGGCGCCGGCGTTGCCGGCCTTCAGGCCATTGCCACGGCAAAGCGGCTCGGTGCCCGGGTCGAGGCCTTCGATACCCGCCCGGTGGTGGCCGAGCAGGTGCAATCGCTGGGCGCGAAGTTCGTGCAGATCGACCTGGGTGACACCGGGCAGACGGATCAAGGCTATGCCAAGGAGCTGACCCCCGAGCAACTCGACATGCAGAAGGAGGGGCAGAAAAAGGTCATCGCGCAATCCGACGTGGTGATCACCACCGCGCAACTGTTCGGCCGGCCGGCACCGAAGCTGGTCACCGAGGACATGATCCGGGCCATGCAACCGGGCAGCGTGGTGGTCGACATGGCGGTGGAAACCGGTGGCAACGTGGAAGGTTCGCGGCCCAACGAGATCGTCGAGGTGGCCGGCGTGAAGATCATCGGTCAGGGTAATCTGCCTTCCGAGGTGGCCCGCAACGCCAGCGAGATGTACTCGGCGAATCTGTTCAACCTGATCGATGAGTTCTGGGACGCAGAAACACGCCAGTTGAACCTCGACCCGGACGACGACATCGTCAAAAGCTGCGTCATCACGCGCGATGGCGCCATCGTCAACGAAACCATCAAGAATCTGTAAACGGGGAGTCATTGTGGAAGCAGTATTTTTAGGCCTGGTGTTGATGCTTTCCATCTTCCTCGGGTTCGAGTTGATTTCTAAGGTGCCGGCGACGCTGCACACGCCGCTGATGTCCGGAGCAAACGCCATCTCCGGGATAACTCTGGTCGGTGCCCTTGCCGCGGCAGGTGGGGATATGGGGATGTTCGCCACCGTGCTGGGCGTGCTGGCGGTGACGTTCGCCACCATCAACGTGGTGGGCGGCTATATGGTCACCAACCGCATGCTCGGCATGTTCAAGAAGAAAGAGTTGCCCGCGCAGACCGGAGGCCGTTCATGAGTCCGGTGCTGATCAACGCCACGTACATCGTGGCGGCCGCGCTGTTCATCTACGGGTTGAAGTTGATGTCGTCGCCGGCCACGGCCGTGCGCGGCAACCGACTGTCCGCCGTCGGCATGTTCATCGCCGTCGTCTTCACCCTGTTCTCCCAGCAGATCATCGAGTACCAGTGGATCGCGGTGGGCATCATCGTCGGTTCCATCATCGGCGCGCTGACGGCGCAGCGGGTCGCCATGACCAGCATGCCGGAGATGGTCGCGCTCTTTAACGGTTCCGGGGGCATCGCCAGCCTGCTGGTGGGTTGGGCCGCGCTTTACGGCGGCGACGTCGCCCTGTTCACGGTGGTGACCATCCTGCTGTCGATCCTCATCGGTGGTGTGACGTTTTCCGGCAGCATCATGGCCTGGGGCAAGCTCTCCGAGGTGATGCCGAGTGCGGCCGTGGTGTTTCGAGCGCAGCGGGTCGTCAACGGCCTGCTGCTGGCTGCGCTGGTGGTGTGCGCGGTCATGTTCGCCCTGGAACCCGCGCTCACCTCGCCGTGGCTGATTGCAGTGATCGCGCTGTCACTGGTGTTCGGCGTCATGGTGGTGCTGCCCATCGGCGGCGCCGACATGCCTGTGGTCATCTCGCTGCTGAACAGTTACTCGGGTCTGGCCGCGTGCGCGGCGGGTTTTGCCATCAACAACAACATTCTCATCGTTGCCGGCTCGCTGGTCGGCGCCGCCGGCATCATCCTCACGAACATCATGTGCAAGGCCATGAACCGCTCGCTGGCCAACGTGCTGTTCTCCGGCTTCGGCGCGGTGAAAACGGCGAGCAAGGTGGAAGGGGAGGTCAAGCCGATCTCCGCGGAGGATGCGTACCTGATTCTCGAGTCGGCCTCCTCGGTAACCTTCGTGCCCGGCTACGGCATGGCGGTAGCCCAGGCTCAGCACGTCGTGCGAGAGCTTGGCGATCTGCTCGAAGAGAATGGCTGCGAGGTCACCTACGCCATCCACCCGGTGGCCGGGCGCATGCCCGGACACATGAACGTGCTGCTGGCCGAAGCCAACGTGCCCTACGACCAGTTGGTGGAGATGGACGACATCAACCCGCGCATCAGCAACGTCGATGTGGCGGTGGTGATCGGCGCCAACGACGTGGTGAATCCGGCGGCCCGGGACGACGAAAACAGCCCCATCTACGGCATGCCCATCATCAACGTCGATCAGGCGCGCACCGTGTTCGTGCTCAAGCGCTCGATGGCCTCGGGCTTCTCCGGCGCTGATAATCCACTGTTCTTCGGCGAGAACACCCGCATGCTGTTCGGCGACGCGAAGCAGTCGATCGCGGCGGTGGTCGGTCAGTTCAAGACCTGAGTCTGTAGCGGGCCATCCGCCGCGGCGCTTGCTTCTCAGGCCAGCCCAAGGCGCTGGAACTGCTCTTCGGGGGCCTCGAGTTCGGTCAGGGCGTGGTGCAGAAGCTCCAGCATCCGCCGTTCTTCGGGGCCGCCGAGGCGGTTCTCTTCCTCTCCCGGGTCGTTGTCGATGTGGTAGAGGTGGTGCTGATCGTGTTTCTGACCGTAGCACCAGAAGGGCAACGGGTCGCCACGGTCGAAGGGTTGGCGGATCACGGGGATATCGCTGCCGGGCATGAAATCGAGAACGGCGCGGCGGTCGGGCTTGGGGAGTTTCAGGTCGGGCATGGCGTGGACGGGCATGGTAGACCACCGGTTCGACCACATCGACAGCGGCAGGTTGTCTTTGCTGACCGGAGCCCGGGCGTATTTGCGCTGACCGTCGATGACGTGAACCCAGCGGCCGTAGACGCCGGCAAGCGCCCAGTCGCGGATGCTGGTGCGGGTGCCTTCGAGCAGCGGTAGCAGTGATTCCCCGTGGGTGGTGTGGACCGCATCGATGCCGAACAGGTCGTAGAGGGTGGCATTGATGTCCACGTTGGTGGTCAGGGCGTCGCAGCTCCCTGGCTCCACCCCAGGCAGGTAGACCATGAGCGGCGTGTGGCCCAGGGGCTCGAACAGCGGCACCCCAGGTTTGCCGAAAATGTCCTTTTCCCCCAGGTAGTGGCCGTGATCGGTGCAGACGATGATGGCGGTGTCCTGCCACAGGTCGAGCGTATCCACCTGGCTCAGCAGGCGCCCGAACCAGTGATCGATCATCGACAGCTTGGAGCCGTAGTTGGCGCGGACGTGGCGCGCCTGGCGCTCGGTCAGCACGCCGCGCTCCACGGTCTTGACCGAGTACGGCGGCCAGATCAGCAACTCCTCGGACCACTCGGGATCGTAGCGGTTGGCCCATGGCGCCGGGGTGTCGAACGGCTCGTGGGGGTCGAATTCGTCGATGAACAGCATGAACCGGTCGTGGAAACCGGCGTTTTCAGCGAGCCAGCGAGACGCCGCGTTCATGGTGCGGGGGCCGGGAAAATCCAGCTCCTCGCGGAAATGCGTACGGCTCACGTCGTAATAATGGCCGATCGAGGCCTGGGCCGGCAGTGCGGGCGCACCGAGCCAGCTCGGGTCCGGGCGGGTTTTCCACGGATCGTTCTCGTGGCCGCGAACGTAGTCCCACGCGCGGAATTCGGTGTGGTAGTTCTCGCCTCCGGTCTCGAACAGGTGGGGGTGGTCGCTCACCAGCATGGTGGTGACGCCGGCGGTGCGCAACGGCTGCGTAATCGGCTGCTCCCACAACTCGATGGAGCCCCACGGTCGCCAGAGAAAATCCAACGATCCCACCAGAATGTCGTGGCGAGCGGGCATGCACGGCAGCGAGCCGGCAAAATGCCGCTGAAATTGCACCGAGCGGGCGGCGAAGCGATCGAGATTGGGCGTGGCGAACTCGCGCCCGCCGTAGGCCCCCAGCATGTGACGGTTGAGGCTATCCAGCAGCACAACGATGACGTTGCGCGGGGCTATGCGCGGCACGGCGTCTCCCGATGGCGGATCAGCCCTGGGCGGAGCGCTCGATGGTGGAACGCTTGCGGCCGCGAGGGTGTTGCTCACCGATCACCGGCCCCCAGTCCGCCGTCAGGGCATTCCTGAGATGACGGACAGTATCATAACCAAGCCGCATGGCCAGGGCCTGCTCCGCCTGGCGCAGCGCAGCCAGAGCCGCCGAGATCAACTCCGAACCACGTTCGCTGAACACGATGCGGTTGGCCCGACGATCTTCCGGGTCAGGAATCTGCGTAACCAACTCGTCCCGCTCCAACTCGTTGATCTGTTGTTGGATCGCCTGGCGGCTGACACCGAGCACGCGAGCCAGTTCGGCGGCGCGGGTGATGCCGTTCGAGATGTTGATGAGAATCATGGTCTGGGTGCGCGTGCGCGGTTGGAAGCCTGCCTGGATGAGGCCGTTCTGCAGGCTCTCATCCATCCAATAGTAAGCTCTGAGCAGCCCTCGCATGAGCACTTCGGGGGGTTGATCTTGCATAGTCAAACCTTTTTCTCACGGCAGCCGCAGGTAAGGGCGGTGGCCCGGGTCGCGATAATTCTTTCGTACAGGCAATTTACTAGCAACATGAAGGCTGCCCTTTGTCAATGTTGCGCTGCATCTCCACAGCAAATTCCATTGCAAATGCCGCGCCCTATCTGGCGCTGTGCTAGGCTCATCGGCGTTTTTCGGGGAGGCTACTTGTCATGGAGCTCTACGATGTCATGCGTACCAGCTTCGCAGCTCGTGATTTTACCGACGAGCCGGTGCCGGATAGCGTGCTGCACACCATTCTCGACCACGCCCGCTTCGCGCCCAGTGGCGGCAACCGCCAGGGTTGGCGGGTGCTGGTGATCCGCGATGCGCAGACTCGAGAGGCCATGGTGCCGATGATGATGCCGGCGTTTCAACGCTACTTCGCGCAGGTGCAGGCGGGGGAGGCTCCCTGGAACACCATCGACCCCACCGGTCTGAGCGCAGCCGAGATCGCCGCGGCACCTGCGCCGGAGGCCTTCATTCGCCGCATTACCGCTGCGCCGGTGCTGCTTCTGGTGCTCGTCGACCTCTCGGTTGTGGCCTCGTTCGATGCCGATCTGCCCCGGGTCGGGGTGATTTCCGGGGCATCCGTGTACCCCTTCGTGTGGAACATTCTGCTGGCCGCCCGTAACGAAGGCTATGGCGGCACGCCGACGACGTTCATTGCGGCCGAAGAGCGGCAGATCAAGGCTCTGCTGGATATCCCCGAGCGCATGGCGGTAGCCGCACTGATACCCCTCGGGCGCCCGGTCAAACAGCTCACCCGTCTCACGCGCAAGCCGGTAGAAGCGTTCGCCATGCACGAGCGCTGGGGCGGAGCGCCGCTGGAAAACGGCTGAGCGGCTGCATCCGCTACTCCCCGTTGCCCGCTGTCGACAATCGTGCGAACCTGCCGGCGGGGAGCAGGAGGACAGCGTGGAACAGACTGGCGAGCATCGCATCGCAGCGAGCCGCGACACCGTGTGGGCGGCACTGAACGATCCGGACATTCTGTGCCGGAGCCTCGATGGGTGCCAATCCATGAACAAGACCGCCGACGACCGCTTCGATGCTGTCGTCAAGGCCAAAGTCGGGCCGGTGAGCGCTACCTTCAATGCCGAGCTCGAGCTTCACGACGTGCTGCCCCCCGAGCGCTACACCATTCACGCCAACGTCAAGGGCGGCCCGGCCGGTTTCGCCCGCGGCCAGGCCCAGGTGAACCTGATCGAAGACGGCGATGCCACGGTATTGCAGTACGCGGTGAAAGCCAGCGTGGGTGGCAAGCTCGCGCAGGTTGGCTCGCGGCTCATCGATGGCACGGCCCGGAAGATGGCCGAGGGGTTCTTCAGTCGCTTCACGCGTGAAGTTGGCGGTGAGGTGCCAGGCGAAGAGGCCACTGGGGCCGCCCAGGCAGCGCCACGCGCGTCCCGGGGCAGTCACGCTCAGCGCGATGGCGGCTACGAGACCGGCGGTGCGTGGAAGATCTGGGTGATCGTGTTCGTCGCCTTGGCACTGGCGCTGTTGTTCGCGCTGTAGCGCACGGTTTCTTAACAGGGAGATCAACGACGCAGGGAGAACGAGCGATGAAACTGAGCCTGACGGTCAACGGCGCCGCCCACGACCTCGATGTGCCCGACAACACGCTGCTGGTCGACATCATCCGGGAGCATCTCTCCCTGACCGGCACCCACGTGGGTTGCGACACCAGCCAGTGCGGCGCGTGCACCGTGCACCTGGACGGCCGCGCGGTGAAATCCTGCGCGATCCTGGCAGGGCAGGTGGCGGGCGCCCACGTCACCACCATCGAAGGCATTGGCAGCGCCGATGATCTTCACCCCATGCAGACGGCATTTCGCCAGCACCACGCCTTACAGTGTGGGTTCTGCACCCCGGGCATGATCATGGCAGCCATCGATCTGGTGGCGAGCAGCGACGGGCTCGACCGGCAGACCGTCCGCGAGGGCCTGGAAGGTAACCTGTGCCGCTGCACCGGTTACCACAACATCGTCGAAGCAATACTCGCGGCGGCGGCCGACATGAAGGAGGTGAATCATGGCTGAGGCGGTGCAAACCGGCATCGGCGCATCGGTGCTGCGCAAGGAAGACGGGCGATTCATCACCGGCCAGGGCCGCTATACCGACGACATCAACGAACCCGGCCAACTCTATGCGGTGTTCCTGCGCTCGCCCCACGCGCGGGCGCGCATCGACGCCATCGACATTGCCGAGGCGACTGCCGCTGACGGCGTGGTGGCGGTGCTGACCGGCAACGACATGGCCGCCGACGGCCTGGGGGATCTGCCCTGCGGTTGGCTGGTGAAGCAGAAGGATGGCTCCGACATGGTTTCGGCCCCCCATCCGCCACTCGCGCACAGCCTTGTCAATTACGTCGGCGAACCCTACGGAGTGGTGATCGCCGACAGCGTCGAGGCGGCTCGCCGGGGGGCCGAACTGGTGATGACGGAGTTTTCGGAGCTCGATCCGGTGGTGGATCCGACCCGAGCTACGTCGTCCGAGGACATTCACGAAGGCGTGCTCGGCAATCTTGCCTACGAGTGGGTGCTGGGGGACCAACAGGCCACCGACGCGGCGCTGGCCTCTGCCGCCCACGTCACCCGTCTGGATCTCACCAACAATCGTCTGATCCCCAACGCCATGGAGCCGAGAGCCGCGCTGGGCATCTACAACAAGGGTAGCGGCGAGCACGTACTCTACACCACCAGTCAGAACCCGCACCTGGAACGACTGGTGTTGTCGGCGTTCGTTCAGGTGGCGCCGGAGCACAAATTGCGCGTCATCGCGCCAGACGTGGGCGGCGGTTTCGGCTCGAAAATCGCCGTGTACCCCGAGGAAACCGCGGTCATATGGGCAGCGCGGCGGCTGGAGCGCCCGGTGAAGTGGACGGCCGAGCGTAGTGAGTCCTTCCTCACCGACGCGCACGGGCGTGATCACGTCACCCAGGTCGAGTTGGGGATCGACGCCGACGGCCGCTTCGTGGCGCTGAAGGTCGCCACCACCGCCAATCTTGGGGCCTATCTGTCGTTGTTCGGCTCCTCCGTGCCGACCTACCTTTACGGCACCCTGCTGGCGGGGCAGTACCAGACCCCCAACATCTTCGTTCAGGTGCACGGCGTCTACACCAACACCGCGCCGGTGGATGCGTATCGCGGCGCCGGGCGCCCGGAGGCCACCTACGTAGTGGAGCGTATCGTCGAGACCGCCGCCCGCGAGTTGGGTCGCGACCCGGCCGAGCTGCGGCGCCTCAACATGATCCAGCCGAGCGACTTCCCATACGAAACGCCGGTGGCGTTGGTCTACGATACCGGCAATTACCAAGCCAGTCTCGACAAGGCGCTCGAGCTCATCGACTACGCCGGTTTCCCCGAGCGCCGTGCTGCGGCGGCGCGGCGCGGCAAACGCCGGGGCATCGGCTTCGCCTGCTACATCGAAGCCTGCGGTCTCGCGCCTTCGAAGCTGGCCATTCAACTCGGCGCCGGCGTCGGTCTCTACGAAAGCGGCGAGATTCGCATCGATCCCACCGGCACGGCGACGGTGTTCACCGGCTCCCACAGCCATGGTCAGGGGCACGAAACCACCTTCGCTCAAGTGGTGGCCGAACGCTTCGGTATCGGCATCGACGACGTCGAGGTGGTGCACGGCGACACCGGGCGGGTGGAGTTCGGTCTTGGCACCTACGGTTCGCGCTCCCTCGCGGTAGGCGGTTCCGCCCTCATGAAAGCGGCGGACAAGATCATCGCCAAGGGCACGCGAATCGCCGCCCACATGCTCGAGACGGATCCGGGCAACGTGGAGTTCGCCGATGGCCGCTTCAGCGTGCGCGACAGCAACCAGTCGCTGTCGTTCGGTGAGGTGGCTTTTGCCGCCTACGTGCCCGCCAACTACCCGGAAGATCTCGAGCCCGGCTTGTCGGAGACGGCCTTCTACGATCCCGGCAACTTCACTTACCCGGCGGGGACCCACATCGCCGAGGTGGAGGTGGACGAGGAAACCGGCGTGGTGCAGGTGGTGGATTTCGTCGCCGTCGACGACTTCGGCGTGGTGATCAATCCCATGATCGTTCATGGGCAGGTGCATGGCGGCGTTGCCCAGGGCTTGGGCCAGGCGTTGCTCGAGCATGGCATTTACGACGAGTACGGTCAGTTGCAGACCGGCTCGTACATGGATTACTGCATGCCCCGGGCCGATGATCTGCCGGATTTCCGCGTCGATACCACGGTCACGCCGTGCACCCACAACCCGCTTGGGGTGAAAGGCTGTGGCGAGGCGGGCGCCATCGGCAGTCCGGCGGCGGTGATGAACGCGGTCACCGACGCCATCGGCGTCAACGACATCTCCATGCCGGCGACGCCGGAAAAACTCTGGCGCGCGCTCAACGGCCGATAGGCTCAGGAGGAAGGCATGTACTCATTCAACTATCACAAACCCGCCTCTCTCGAGGAGGCCGCAGCATTGTTCCGCAATGCCGACGATGGCATGTACCTGGCTGGCGGGCAGACGCTGATCCCCACCATGAAGCAGCGTCTGGCGGCGCCATCAGACGTCATCGACCTGGCCGGCGTGGCGGGGCTTGCGGCCATCGAGGTCTCGGATCGGCAGGTCAGCGTCGGTGCGTTCGCCCGTCACGCCGAAGTTGCCGGGCATCAGGGCATCCGCCGGGCGCTGCCGGTGCTTGCCCATCTGGCGGCGCAGATCGGTGACGGTCAGGTGCGCAACCGCGGCACTCTGGGCGGGTCGGTGGCGAACAGCGATCCGGCCGCCGACTATCCGGCGGCAGTGATCGGCCTGGGCGCCACGGTGCATACCAGCAGCCGGGCCATCGCCGCGGACGACTACTTTCAGGATCTGTTCGAAACTGCTCTCGAGCCGGGAGAGATCATCACCCGCATCGATTTTCCAGTGCCGGATCGGGCGGCGTATCGGAAGTTTTCCCACCCCGCCTCCCGCTATGCGGTGGTGGGCGTGCTGATTGCCGATTTCGACGGTGACATTCGCGTGGGCATCACCGGGGCGGGGCCGTGCGCGTTCCGCGGCACCGCCATCGAGCAGGCACTGAACGGCAGCCTCGACCCCGCCGCGCTGCAGAGCGTGGAAGTGCCGGATGCCGGCTTCAACAGTGACCTGTTCGCCTCGGCAGAATATCGGGCGCATCTCGTGAAGGTCATGGCGCGCCGCGCCCTGCAAGATCTGCTCGGGGCTTAGCGGGTTCCGCCCGCTCCGACGGTGGGAATGCATCCGGGCGCCGCGCTGCTGTTTTCCGTGCTGCTGGTCTTGACGGCGTCGGGCGCCCGGGCGTCGGCGGCGGAAGCATCACTGGCGCTGAACGAGATTCAACTGCTCGGCAGTCACAACAGCTACAAGCAGGCCATGGATCCGCAGAACATGGCGATGCTGCGCCAGGTGAACGCGCCGCTGGCGGAATCCCTCGATTACTGGCATCTGCCCCTGGCCGCGCAACTCGATCTGGGCCTGCGCAAGCTCGAACTCGACGTGTTCTACGATCCGGCGGGGCAACTGTTCGGGCGCGCCGGTGCGGGTGGCTCACAATTTCCGGTGCTGCACGTGCAGAACCTGGACGACCGCAGCCACTGTGCCAACCTGCTCCACTGCTTCGCTCAGTTGCTCGCCTGGGCCGACGCGAACCCCGGGCATCTGCCGCTGTTCGTGTCTTTCAACGCCAAGGACGAGATCATCGACCAGCCGGGATTCCTGCGGCCGGAGCCCTTTGGCGAGGATGCGTGGATGGCGCTGGATGCAGAGTTGCGGGCCGTGGTTGGCGACCGGCTGATCACCCCGGCGGAGGTGTTCGCAACCGGCGTGCTGCGCTGGCCTCGGCTGGCGGATGCCCGCGGCAGGTTCGTGCTGGTGCTCGACGAAGGCGGCGACAAGCGCAGGCAGTACGCCAGCCGCTGGCGCGAGCGGGCGATGTTTTCCAACCTGCCTGAGCGGGCTCCCGGCGCGGCGATTCTGGTGGTCAACGACCCGTTGACCGAGTTCGACCGCATCCAGCGGCTGGTGCGCGCCGGCTTCATTGTCCGCACTCGGGCCGATGCCGATACCCGCGAAGCCCGCACCGGTAGCGTTGAGCGGCGCGATGCTGCCTTCGCCAGCGGCGCTCAGTTGGTGAGTACCGACTATTACCTGCCGGCGCAGCACCTGGGCGGTGATTATCGGGTCGTCATGCCCGGTGGGGGCATCGCTCGCTGCAACCCGCTGCTGGCGCCAGGGTGCGTCCTGAACGGCAATGGAGTCAGGAGCGATCTGGAGGATCGCGATCGGGTGGATCGCGATCGGGAGATCGCTCCTACGAGTGGTCCGCGTCCAGATACTTCTCCTGCAGACGCTGCATTCCCTTGATCCATCGGTCGTAGTCGCTGGTCTTGCGCTTGATGTACTCCGCCACCGTAGGATGAGGCAGCACCAGGAAGCTCTCGGCGCGCAGTGCCTGCACCACGGCCTCGGCCGTTTCCTCGGGCTCGATCATGCCGTCTACGCCGGCGACGCCGGGCCCGCCGGCGGTCATGGCGGTGCGCACCGCCTGGGGGCACAGCACCGACACCTTGATGCCGTCGCGGCCGTGGGTGATGGCGATCCACTCCGCCAGCGCCACCGCGGCGTGCTTGGTGACCGCGTAGGTAACGGAGCCGATCTGCGACAACAGGCCAGCTGCCGAGGCGGTGTTCAGCAGGTAACCGCCGCCCCGGGCTTTCATCCGCGGAATCAGATTGCGGGCGGCGTAGACGTGGGACAGGGTGTTCACCTCCCAGATTTTCTGCCACACCTCGTCGGGTTCGTCGAGCCCCTTGCCGATGCCGATGCCGGCATTGGAGCAGAATAGATCGATGGGGCCGAAGCGGTTTTCGGTTTCCTCGATCAGTTTGATCACGTCGGCTTCGCGGCTGACGTCGGCGCCCATGCTCCAGCCGTCGATGGTCTCCGCCACCGCTTGGGCACCGGCGGCATCGAGATCGGCCACCACGACCTTGGCCGCACCTTCCCGGTGGAAGCGCTCCGCCATGGCTTTGCCGATTCCGCTGGCGCCGCCGGTTACCACGACGATCTTGTCCTCAAGCTCCATCTGCCCCCCTGATCTCGGTTTTTTTGAGGAAACGACATTAGACGTTTCCGAAACTCGATTCTATAGTCGGGCGATCCCGATGATGTGGCGGCCCCATGAACAGCAAGGCAAGTCGGCTCTTTTCTCTGGCGGAGCTGGAGCGCGCGGCCGACGTGGTCTACGGCGTCATGGCGCCCACGCCGCAGTACGCCTGGCCGCTGCTGGCGACGCAAAGCGGCTGCGAAGTGTGGGTGAAGCATGAGAATCACACCCCGACCGGGGCATTCAAGGTTCGCGGTGGCCTGGTGTTTCTGGAGCAGCTGCATCGGCAGAATCGCCTGCCCCGCGGATTCGTCACCGCCACCCGCGGCAATCACGGCCAGAGCATTCCCTTTGCCGCGCGCCGGCACGGTGTGCCGGTGACGGTGGTGGTGCCGCGGGGCAACAGCGAGGAGAAGAACCAGGCGATGCAGGCCTGGGGCGCCGAGCTGGTGGTGCACGGTGATGATTTCGACGAGGCGCGGCTGGAGGCGGCGCGGCTTGCACAGGCGCGGGGATTGATGTTCGCCCCATCGTTTCATCCGGCGCTGGTGCTCGGGGTGGCGACCTACGCACTGGAGTTGTTTCGCGCGGCGCCGGATCTGGATGTGGTGTACGCGCCCATCGGTATGGGTTCCGGTATCTATGGGCTGATCGGCACCCGCGATCTGCTCGGGCTCGCCACCGAGATCGTCGGCGTGGTCTCGGCCCACGCGCCGGCGTTCGCTCGCTCCGTCGAGCAGGGTACCGTGGTGGAAACCGCTACGGCCCGCACCTTTGCCGACGGTATGGCCTGTCGAGTGCCCATGCCCGAGGCATTCGACGTCATCCGCCGCGGGGTTTCGAGAATCGTCGAGGTAACCGACGACCAGGTGGCCGAGGCGATGCGCGACTTGTACCGGGCGACCCACAACGTAGCGGAAGGGGCGGGAGCCGCGGCAATGGCCGCGCTCACCCGGGAACAGGACGCGCAGCGCGGCCGGCGCGTGGCGGTTGCCCTCACCGGCGGTAACGTCGACAGCGACGTATTAGCCACGGTGCTGGCCGGGGGCACGCCGCTGCCGGCGTGAGCCCCCCACCCGTAGGAGCGACCAAGCGGCCTGCGGCCGCCGCGGTCGCTTGAGGAAAAGCG
>JBLRXD010000024.1:0-5032 GCA_047920935.1 Pseudomonadales bacterium
CATCCGTTCGCTCCCTGGGGATCCGGTGGATAGGCAATGTCCCGGCGCTGCAGCCCGTGCCGGGCGGCATGGCGTTCGGCCTGGCGGGCGTCAACGCCCTGCGCCTCGAGGCGACGCAGCTCGTCCGTGTTCGCCTCTGCCTGACGCAGCTGTTCTTCCGTGAGGCCGCGCGTGCCGGTGGTGACGACGATGTTGCCGCCGCCCTCGCGCCCGGTGGCGACCCGTGCGGCCCGCTCGAGTTCGGGGGGAATGGGGCCATGCGTGCCCGGTGGCTGGCTGCTCACATGCAGCAGGCGGACCCAGCCGCGGGTGTCGCCACGGACGACTTCGAACCACCCGCCATGGCGATCGACGATGGTGACGGGCGTTCTCTCGGGCAACTCCCCCAGGGTTTGCGCATCGAGCGATGGCTTTGCCTTCAACTCGGCATCGCGCATCACCGTGCCGGGCGTCGGAGCAAACATCGGCCGATCGGCCGGCTCGCTGGCCGGCTGCGGGGCGTCGGGCGACGCAACCGGTGGCGCAGGCTGCGCCGGGGGCGCAGACGGCTCCGTGGTCGGGGGCGGCTCCGGGGTCACGGGCGGCTCCGCGTTCGCCTGACCAGGCGGTTCATCCCTGCCGCATGCGCAGAGCAGCAGGACCGACAGCAGAACCGACAGCAGGCGTGTGCTTCGGGCTTTCATAATTGCCTCTCGATATCGACGCCGCATGCGCTGCACACCGCAGCGAACTCCTCGCTCCGCACCAGCCGCGCTTGCTGCGGTTGTTGCGCCATGAGCAGTTCCTCCATGAACGCTCGCTTGCCCTGGGATGCCCATTCGCCGCGCTCATCCACGGTGAAGGACGTTGCGTGCAGCGCGAACTGCAGCGCGCCGCTGCCGGCACGGCGCCCGACGGCAGCCAGGCTGCGTTCGAGCATGCTGACGAGATCCGTCAACGCCGCGCAGGTGCGCTCTGGCGGCACCAGCCAGTAGAACAGCGCCACGTCGTCGTACAGTCTTTCCATCAAGGGTGCGGCGCCGAACAACCTCGGCGCCGCGGCGCCCAATCGAGTCAGGCCCGAGCGACGTTGCAGCATGCCGTGGATGCGGCCCCGCTGCCGCGGCGGCACGTTGATGCGGCACGCAAGCAGCAGGACCTGCGCCGTCTTCCCGGGGTCGAGCGCGGTGGAGAACCATGCGTGGCCGTTGCGCCGCATCGTCACCGCCTGGGCGTAGAAGCCGGCAACCACGAAGTAGGCAAAGGCGGCGGTGAACGGAATGGTGAGATCGACGAACCAGGTCGAGTAGTTGAGGAACAGGTACATGATGACGACGAAGCTCACCTGGGTCGTGGTGAACAGCGCGCGCAGCAGCAGCCAGTCGAAATTGCTGCGAAAGGCCAGCGCCAGCAGCGCCACCGCAATAATGGTGACGACCACGGACACCCAGTCGGGCAGCTCGAGCAGAAAGTCGTGGTTGCGCAGATTGTCGAGCGCGGTCGCCAACACCTCCACTCCGGTGTGCGCGCTCGACAGCGGCGTCGGGCGGATGTCGAACAGCGACGGCGCCGACGAGCCGATGATGACGATCCTGCCGGCGAAGTCATCAGCGCGGAGAGCGTCGCCGCGCACGATCGAGTCGTAGAGTGCGTGAAACCGGAACGCCGGATATGCCGGTGGCGGCCCGCGCCAGTTCAGCAGGATGTCCGCCCGATCCGGCAGATTTCCGCCCAAGGCGGCGACCACGTTCGCCGGCAGGGAGTGAATACGCCAGCCGTAAGCATCGCGGTAGACGTGATAGCTGCGCGTGATGCCGTCATCCTCGGCAAACAGGTTGATGGTGCCGAGCCGTCGGCCATCGAGCACGTCGAAGAAGTAGGGCACGATCATCGCCACAGTGGCATCGGGCTGCGCATGCGGGAGCGGCGTCACGCCCGCGAGATCGGCCAGTCGCAGCTCGCTCAGGCGGTCGTTCTGCGGGTTCAGCCGGACCATGGCGAAAAAAGTTTCCGGGTGCCGAGCCGCAATCTCCCGCAGGTACATGTCAGCCTGCGGGTGGTTGCGATCGAGGTCGCTGAAGACGATGTCGAACACGATGGCGGCGGGGCCGGCGGGCGCCAGACCCTCCACCACCTCCGCCATGACGCTGCGTGGCCAGGGCCACCGTCCGAACTCCGGCGCCATGGCCGCCAGACTCGCCTCGTCCACGTCGATCATGACGATCGCCGGATCGGGCGGCGGGGTGCGGAAGCGGTTGCGCATCACGGTGTCGAACGCCTGCGACTTCATGCCGTCGGTCAGGCCGGTGCCGACACCGTAAGCCGCAGCCGCGACCACCAGCACCGCGAGCAGCAGATAGAAGCGGCTGCCGAGCCGCTCGGTGAGAAAGCCGAGCGGCCGGGTCAGGAGTCGCGCAACACGGACGAGCAGGGTCGGGCGGGCCATGCGCTATTGTGAGCCTGCCCGCCATTGCGCACTTACACACGCGATAACGCCGAGGCCACCTGTCTGAGCTCGAGGGGGATGAGGCTATTCTGCGCAAAGAAGGCGACCGCCTGATCATCGAACCGGTGCGCAAGACCGGGCTGCTGGCACTGCTGGCCACTCTGGAGCCGCTGGAAGATACGTTCCCCGACGTCGACGAGGGCCTCGCGCCCCTGGACGATGCGGAACTGTAAAAGGTGTCGCTGCGCGCGCTGGAGATTCTGCCGCTCGAGTCGCCGGCGGACCACCGCTATGCAGCAATCCGTCACCACCTCGCGCAGCAGGGCACTCCCATCGGGCCAAACGATCTGTTGATCGCGGCCCAGGTGCTGGCCGCCGATCTGACGCTCGTAACGGCCAATACGCGCGAATTCGAGCGGATCCCGTCGCTACGGATCGAGAACTGGATCGCCTAGAGGCGACCCAGCCACCCCGCCGCTCAGCCCGTATCGATATCCAACGGCCGGTAGTAGTCCTTACCCTCGCGCAGGTAGGCGTCGCGCCGCGCGCGAAACGACGCCCCGGCTGAGCCTTCTTCGCTCAGGGTCAGGTTCTGCCGGAAGTAGTTGATGCTCTCGGGATGCAGGGCCTGCGCCATGTCCCAGTAGTGCTCGGCTTTCTCGGCCTGCCCATGGGCGCGGAACAGGTTCGCCAGGCGAAACGCCGCATCCGCCCGCTGCTCGTCCGCACTCAGGGTGCGCAGATTGCCGGCCACCGTCTGCGCCGATTGCACGTAGCGGCTCTGGGCGCCGTTCGCGATCCAGTCGAGCACCGCCGGAGCGTAAACGTCGGTGCCAAAGGTGAAGGTCTGATCACCGGCACTGATCTCGTGAGTCTTGGCGTAGGTGCCTTCGTCCACCCGCACGATGCGGCCATTCTCGTCGATCCACGCCGCCGAGGGCACGTTGACGAAGTTGAAGGCCTGGCTGATCACATGGCCTTCGTCCACCACCTGCACGTAGGTCGCGCCCGCCGCGTCGAAGATAGGCCCTGCCGCTGCCTCGCCCCCGGTGTCCTGGGCGGCGGAGATCAGCACGAAGTTCGGATCGTCAATTTGCTCGTATATACGTTGCCACACGGGCACGTCCATGAAGCAGCCTCACCAGGAAGACCAGGTGACGATCAACGCTTTCTTGCCCTTGAGATCGGCGAGCCGCAAGACCTTGCCGGCACGGTCGGTCACCTCGAACTCCGGCGCCTGCGCATCGACCAGGGTGCGCGCGCGCTTCTGCGGGATCTCGCCGAAGCTCCACACCCCGGCTTCGCGATCGGCCACGAACGGCTGCTCCAGCAAGGTCGCGAAGGCCTCCAGATCGATCCAGGTGGCGCCCGCCTGCTGCTCGAGCACCGCATCGCCCAGGGGTATGCACAGCTCCTCGAAACAGGCGCCCTGAGGCTTCACCTCGAAGCCGTTGATCCGGGTGAGATCCGCCGGACTGACGAGCAGGCCGGCGCCGGGGCCGACATGGTCGAGTCGGATGGTCCGGCCCTGATACAGCACCGTGCGCGCGCCCTCAGGGTGCAACGGCGTCGGCTCGAACGGGTGCCGGAGTTCGGGGTAGGCCATCATGTTTCTCGCCATGGCGGTCTCCTTTGCAAGTGTGCAAGTTTGTGAAGTTCCGGCCCATGCTAGCCGGGTTTGCCCGTCGCTGACAGCTCGCCGGCGGCCAGATCAGGCGAACAGCCGCGCGAACCGCTCCAGTTCTCCGGGAATGTCCGGGCCGGCGGGCTGGTAGGCCACCTCGGTCACGCCGGCCCGCTCCGCGGCGTCGATCCGCTCCCGCCAACGCTGCGGCGACTGGGCGAGCTGTTGCGTCGCGAGCAGCTCGCCGGTAACGAACGGGCGGTCGCGATCGTTGACGGCGATCAGGTGCTGGTCGTGCAGGGCGAGGTGGCGTTCGCGGGCAGGGACCCGCTCGTAGACCGCTGCCCACTCTCGGCCGCCGGGCAAGGCATCGAGGGCGTCGAACTCCGTTGCCCAGTGCAGGCCGACCGCGGCGGCATGACCAGCCGCGGCGATCGCCCGGGCCGACCCCGGCGACTCGTCCGGCAGCAGCACCGTCCCCATAACCAGCAGGATGCTGCGCGGGAAGCCCGGCATCGGCACCGTGCCGAAGATGCCGTCACCCAACTCCTGGGCCACCTTCCAGCCCTTCGGCCCCGCGGCCGCGATGATCACCGGAACGTCGATCGGGCGGCGGGCGCCAAAGCCCTCCGGATGCATCATCCGAATCGGCGCGCCCTCCCACTCCACTTGCTCGCCGCGCAGCAGCCCGCGCACGCAGGCGACATAGTCGGCCACGTGGGCCCAGGGCAACGGGCGCTGGCCGAGAGTGAGCCGGCCGGTAAACCCCGAGCCGATGGCAACGGCCACTCGCTCCGCACCGGCAATGCCGGCGAGCGTCGCGATCGCCGCCGCATTGGTCATCGGGTGCCGCAGATTCGGCACCAGCACCGCCGGCCCGAGCCCGATGCGGGAGGTACGCTCGGCAGCCCGACACAGCTGCACCCAGACATCCGGATACAGCGCCGGCGAATCGTAGAACCAGGCGCGGCGGTAGCCGAGCT
>JBLRXD010000024.1:5132-9389 GCA_047920935.1 Pseudomonadales bacterium
ACATCCGGATACAGCGCCGGCGAATCGTAGAACCAGGCGCGGCGGTAGCCGAGCTCCTCCGCGATGCGGGCGTGGTCGTGGCTGTGGTCGGAGGTGGCGAACGCACAGGAGAGTTCGATCGTCATGGGGATCTCCTCGAGTTTACGGGCTCTGGGCAGTGATGTTGCCGCTCCGCAGGCGTGCGGCCAAGTTAACGGGTGCTATTCTCGGCCCTTCTCACAGGACCTGAGGCATTGGTCATGGGTACTAAGTTTTCCGAGGATATGCGGTGAGCGACTACGAGGCGGCCGAGGAGGAGCGGGCTTTCATGCGGGCGGTCGCCGCCGGTCTGGCCGACCTCGAGGCCGGCCGAGAGCTGTCGCTCGCAGACGCCAAGGCTCGGCTCGGCTTGAAGTAGCAGCATGGCGAAGGTTGGCATCCGGTTCGCCGAAACCGCACTCGCCGATCATCTACCGCCGTGACGCGCAGCAGGTGCGTATCGTGAGAGTCTGGCGGAGCGAGCGCCTGCTCGACGTGCGGGACTAACGCTGAATCCGGGTAATCAGTGCGTGGAGAGGCAGTGTCTGCCTCGCTCCGCTCCATCAACCTGCGGTACTCTGGCCATCGGCGAGAAGGAGGGGACCCCGAATGGCCACCGCAGCAGAGCCGCGCATCCCAGTCATCGATTGCGACTCCCACTGGACCGAGCCGCCGGATCTGTGGACCTCCCGCGCGCCGCGCAGCCTGCGCGACCGGATGCCCCGGGTCGAAGCGGTGGACGGCGTGCAGCAGTGGCGGGTCGGCGACATACCGCTCGGGCCCATCGGGTTGTCGGTGGTGCAGGCGGACGGCGGCAAGGCGCTCGGCCGGCTGTTCCTGCCCCACCAGTCGCAGATCCATCCCGCGTCCTGGGACGGGCGCGCCCGGCTCGAGATGCTCGACACGCTCGGCATCGACGCGCAGATCGTCTATCCGAACGTGGCCGGGTTCGCGAGCATCCGCTTCCTCGAGATCGACGACGTCGACCTGCGACGGGCGTGCGTGGAGATCTACAACGATGCCGCCGCCGAGCTGCAGCAGACCACGGGCGGACGGCTGCGCCCCCAGGCGATCCTGCCGTTCTGGGACATGTCGGCGACGCTGGCGGAGATGCGGCGGGCCCACGAGGTGCTGAAGCTCAGCGGCTTCACCATCACCGATTCGCCGGAGCGGCTGGGGCTGCCCGATTACGGCCACCCCTCCTGGACGCCGTTCTTCGAGTTGGCCGAGGGGCTTGGCGCGCCGCTGAACTTCCACATCGCCAGCGGCGGCACCGGCCTGTTCACGGAGGGGCCGTGGAAGAGCCACGGTTCAGAGCGGCAGATGGCGGTGGGCGGCGCGCTTTTGTACCTCGACAACGCGCGGATGCTGACCAACCTGCTCTACAGCGACGTGCTCGAGAACTATCCCGGGCTTGCATTCGTGTCGGTGGAGAGCGGCGTCGGCTGGATGCCGTTCCTGCTGGACGCGCTCGAATACCAGTGGGACCAGATGATCCCCACCGAGGTGAAGCACCATCAGCTGCGCCCCACCGAGAAGTTCCGGCGCAACGTGCACGCCTGCTTCTGGTTCGAGGAGCGCGGCGTCGACCGGTTCGTCGAACGCTTCGGCGCCGGCAACCTGCTGTTCGAGACCGACTTTCCCTACCCCACCTGCCTCTACCCCGAGCCGCGGCAGCGGCTGGACCGGGCGGTGGCGGCGCTGGGTGCGGCCGATCGCCACGCGATCCTGCACGGCAACGCGGAGAGGCTCTACGGAGCGCTGAACCCATGAGGCCCGAACTCGCAGCACAGATCGCCCGGCAGGAGACGTTCTTCGCGCCGCTGATCACCACCCCCGCGGGCGTGGTGTTCGAGACGGAAGAACTCGGCACCGGGGAACCCGGGCGCGTGCCGGTCGAGTGGACCACGCCGGAGGCAGGCGTGGCTGCGCCCGATCTGGTGGTGCTCTACTTTCACGGCGGCGGCTACTCCAACGGCCTGGCGAAGTGGGCGCGCCGCGCCACCGCGCGGCTGGCGTTGAACCTCGGCTGCCGCGTGGCGGCGCCCGATTACCGGCTCGCGCCGCAATTCCCCTTCCCCGCCGCCCACGAAGACGCGCTCGCCGTCTACCGCGACCTCATCGGCCCCAGAGGCTACTCGCCGCAGCGCGTCGTCGTTGCCGGCGATTCCGCCGGCGGCGCGCTGGCGGTGTCGCTGATGGCCGACGCCCGCGACGCCGGCATGCCGCTACCGGCGTGCGGCATGCTGAACTCGCTGTGGGCCGACATCGCACTGAACACACCATCCCTCGACGATCCGGTACGCAACCGCTACGACATCCGCCGCTCCATGGTCGAGGGCCTGTCCGCCACACTGCTGTCGACCGGCGGCGTCGACCCGTACGACCCGCGTCATTCGCCGGTGTATCGCGATCTGCGCGGCCTGCCGCCGCTGCTGATCCAGGCCGCCGGCCGCGACGTGTGCCACGACGACAGCGTCCGCCTCGCCGCCAACGCGCGTGCGGCCGGCGTGACGGTGAAGATCACCGAGTACGCCGACGTGGAGCACATCTGGATTCTGAACGGCACCCACCGGATCCGTTACCCGGACGACCAGGTCGTCTGGGTGGACGTGGGCGAAGAGCCGCCGGAAGCCGTCACCGCCGTGGAGGAGATGTGCGGGTTCGTGCGTGAGCACCTGCATCGATAGCCGCCCCGGGTAACTGACTGGAGCCGTCGATGGGCCCTTACATCTGACATCGAGTCTCGTTCAGTTCATACAGCGGGACTGGGCAATTGCGTGATGCGCCCTCGGTTCGTCTCGGGCATCGTCGGCCTCGTCCGGGCTTGCCGACGATGAGGGGGCGGTGTGTACGGCATGGGCATGGCAATCGTCCGCGGGGTGGGCGCCGCATCCGCAGCGGCGATCGGCGGCGCCGGGTCGCGACCGAGGGGTGCCGCCGCCGGTCTGGCGCCAGGCCGCGGCGTCCACAGCTTCCGCGGCGTCCGCGGCCCAACTCGACACTCGATTTCGAGAAAGCACGAGAATGACGCGAAAGGGCCAGAATTCCGGCCCTGTTGCGACAGGATCGGGTTCCGCATTAATCGATTGCCGCGTTGGGGACAGCCGCGAGCGGAATCCGACCAGATCTCCGACCAGATCTCCGACCGGAGTACGGTCGGTTGACGAAGAAGGACCAAAACGACGCTCTCGTGAGACTGGCCGTGCGCCAGCAGGGCGTCGTTGATTCGGCACAGCTCCGCAGAGCGGGGTTCGATCGAGCCATGGTCAAGCGTTGGCTGCGGGCGGGACGCCTGCGGCGCCTGCACCGGGGGGTATTCCAGGTGGCCGCCGCGGGGGCGACACCACGCGCGGCCGAGATGGCGGCACTGTTGGCCTGCGGCCACAGCGGCAGTGTCATAAGCCATCGCAGCGCCGCACAGCTGTGGGGGCTGACGGTGGATCGGCCGGAAACCCGCGTCGATGTGACGGTCGCTGGGCGCAATCCCGGCCGCAAGCCCGGAATCGTCATCCATCGCGTCGCCGCGTTGGATCGGCGCGACGTACGCAAGGTCGACGGGGTTCCCACCACTGCTCCAGCGCGGACGCTGCTGGATCTGGCCGCGGTGCTGTCGTTCGATGATCTGGAAGCCGCTTACGCGGAGACCCGCGGCCGCGGGCTGGTGCGACACCGGGATTTCCCGGCCCTGCTTGCCCGGAACCGCGGCCGTCGCGGGGCAAAGGCGTTGCGTCGCCTTCTGGATTTCGAGCGGGATCACGGGATCAGTCGCTCGCAGGCAGAGCGCAGGTTCCTCGCGCTGGCCCGCGCGGCGGGGCTGCTGGCGCCGAAGGTGAACACGCGGGTCGGCGGTTTCGAGGTCGATTTCATGTGGCCCGAGCAACGCGTCATCGTCGAAGTTGACGGCTTCGCGTTCCACGGCGACAGGGTCGCTTTCGAACGCGACCGCGAGCGGGATGCGTCGCTTGCGGCCCTCGGCTGCGTGGTGATGCGGGTAACGTGGCAGCAGCTCGTTGGACGTCGGGAAGCGGTGATCGCACGCGTTGCCAGCGCTTTGGCGGTTCGCACATGAGCGAGCGGCGGCAAAGGCCAGCGCGGCCTACCCCACCGCTTCGGGACCTGGCCGGCAACCGAGGCGGGCCGTGAGTTCCCACTCCATCGTCTAGGCGAGCAGGTTATGCTGTGCGCTGGTCGACCGCAGGAGCTACACCATGAGGAACGGGATCAGCATCGCGATCG
>JBLRXD010000024.1:9489-24905 GCA_047920935.1 Pseudomonadales bacterium
ATGCATGCTGGCAAGTAATGGCGCCACCGTGCGCGCCGACGAACCAGCGCATCTGCCGGTGAAGATCAGCCGGGCGGACCAGAGCGGCGCCATCTTCGAGCGCGACGACGTCGTGCAGACCGAGCGGAACGGAAACACGATCCTCGACGTGACCACCCTGCTGAGCAGCGACGGCCGGTTCGGCTCGGGGATGTACCGCTCCGGGGCCGTGCGGTTCGAGGTGACGGAGCCCTACGGCGTCGACGAGTTCATGTACTTCCTCGCCGGCAGCGTCACGCTCACGTCGGCGGACGGTTCGGTGCAGGTGGTCGAAGCCGGCGAAGGCGTCACCATACCCAGGGAATGGACGGGGGTCTGGCAGACCGACGGCTATACCAAGATCTGGGTCATCTATTCGGAAGACGGCTCGGGCTTGTGAAAGGCGCACTCCCTGTGGAAGTTCCCCACGCAACTCAACGCCCTCGGTCAACTTGTGCTGATCCGCTGCCGGGGCGCCATGGTCAAATCGGCTCCTACCGGTCGAAGCGCTCGCCGAAGCGGATGGCGTTGCCGTAGGGATCGTTGACCTGCATCTCGTGCATCCCCCAGGGTTGCCTCGTCAGCTCGTAGCCGAACGGGGCGCCGCGCCGCTTCAACTCGTCATACAGCGCCTCGACATGCTCAACGCGGATGTAGCAGCTGCTCTGACCGGCAATTGCCCGGGCTTCGTGCTCGCTCGATGCCCGCCAGAAATGAATCTCCGCCGGGCCGCGCTGCACGATCAGATGGCCGAAATTGGCAAAGCGCGCGACCACCTCGAAACCCAGGGCCCGCTCGACGAACTCTGCGGTGACTTCGATGTCTGCCGTGGGCAGTTGCGGAATCGCCGGCCCCAGTATGGCGTTCGACATGTGCATGTTGTCCTCCCTGATTCTCCCTCGATCCCCCTGGGATGTTTCGCCAATCGCCGCTCCCCGGTCAAGATACCGCTGGCACCAAGCGCTCAAAGCCACCGGCGCACCCGGCGCTTGTAAGCGAGATAGCTGGCGCCGAACTTTCCTTCGAGGTATCGCTCTTCGGGCACGATCACCAGCCGGTACAACAACCAGCCGCACAACGGCGTCAGGAGGAGGATCCAGAGGTTCGCCAGCATGATCCCGACGCCGATGCACACCAGCACCATCTGCAGATACATGGGATTGCGCGTCACTCGAAACGGCCCCGCTTCGACGATGGCCGTCGTCGCTGTCCAGGGATTCTCGCTCTGGCCGACACGCCGCATCAGGACGACGGACCACAAACCGAGACCGAGCACGGCGCCGATCACCAGCGTTCCGCCGACGGCGTATCGAGCGGCCGCAGGCACCGCCGCAAACAGGAAGGCAGTTGGCAAGAGGTACTGCAACCCGACGCCCGCAAGGATCGTCACCAACGGCACGCCCGGGGGGAAGACGCGTACGGCTGCAGCGTCGCGCGGTCGATTCATGATTACGTAGGCGGCGCCTGCGCGAGGCCAGCCGGCGCCCGCTCACGCGCGGCCTGCCGCCGGCTCGCCGATCGAGACTTTCGTATACGCCACCCGGAACCCCAGGCGCATGGCGTTTCGCCCCGTCGCGATCGACGGGTCGGAGCCAACGGCGGCGACCCTGGCGCCGAGCTCCCGCGCCCGCCGCAGGCGATGGACCATCAAGGCGTTCTGAACCCCCCGGCGCCGCCAGTCCGGATCGACGCCGGTCATCATGAGCACCGCAAGCCCGCTCTCTGGCCGCCCCATCTCCAGCGCACCGCCGCCCACCATGCGCCCGTCGATCTGCACCAGAAAACCCTCCACCCGCGGATGCGCCAGCACGCGGCGCATTGCCCACTCGTCGACCTCGCGCAGCTCCCCCGACGGCGAGAACCACCGGCCCACGCCCTCGACGAACGCCGCGATGTCCCCCTCCCCATCCACCGGACGAATCTCGATTCCCGCCCCCACAACGGGCGGCCCCAGGTCGAGCGGATCCAACTCCCGATACAGCACCGTCTCGAACCCCAACGCGACCAGGCCTCGCTCGCCGAGCCGCGCCAGCAGAGACGGGTGCGCGTACGGACAGACGTCGAACCGCACCCCGGCGCCGCGCTCCCGCAGGAAGCCGATCGCCCGGTCCACCTCGCCCGGGGACACCTCGCCTCGCATCGCGAGCCCCCGCCCCTCGTTCATCCACGAGCCATCGCCGCCCCAGCACACGGTTCCGCCACCCTCCAGGCGGATCGACTCCAGAGCGACGTCGGCCACCGCCTCCGCGATCCGGTGCTCCTCCAGTTGCGCCAATTCCTGCGGTGTCATCGTTGCTTCTCCACGCTCCCCGCTATCGCCCGAATTCTAACGCCTGCCACCCGTCGCTTCCTTCCGACGCGCGCGGCCCAACACGACACTCGATTTCCGCAGGACATGAAAATGTCGCACCAGGGCCGGAATTCCGGCCCTGACGCGACGGAATCGGATTCTCCCGCTCGCGACTGTCGCGCTGAGGCCACAAATTGAGCAGGTACCGACGTGCCTGTAGGGCATTTTGGCGGACGCGTGGTCAGCATGGGTCCGTCACCACGCGCCGTGCGGCGGTTCAACGTCGGCCAACGGGGGGTCGGCTTGTTAAGTATGATGTAACCTCGGCTCTTTCCCTCAAGGACACAACATGATCGGCTACATCGTTCTCGGCACGAATGATCTTCAACGGGCCACTGCGTTCTACGATGCGCTTCTGGCAGAGTTGCAGGTCACCCGCCTGATGGAATTCGGTGATCGCGGCTATGGGTGGGCCGAATCCATGGACAAACCCATGCTGTGCGTCATGAAGCCATACGACGACCAGCCGGCGACGGTCGGGAACGGGGTGATGGCAGGCATCGCGGCGGATTCTCCCGAAACCGTCGATCGAATCTACCGGAAGGCGCTCGAACTCGGCGGCGCCGACGAAGGCGGCCCTGGCCCTCGTGCCGTCGGCGGCGACGGATTCTACGCTGCCTACTTCCGGGATCCGGATGGCAACAAGCTCGACGTCTACTGTTACGTCGCATGATTCATGCTGCCGGCGGCCGCTCCGACTCATGAGCACACACGCACAGGTCGAGGTGCTTCCGGAAGGATGCACACTCGATGAGCCACACGGGCCAATCAAGGAGCCACACACCAATGAAGATATTCGTGACCGGGGCATCGGGTTTTGTCGGTGGCGCTGCGACCCGGCACCTTGCGGCCGTGGGCCATGAGGTGTTCGCCATGTCGCGCTCAGAAGGATCCGATGCAAAGATCCGCGCGGCAGGCGGCGCGCCGGTGCGCTGCGATCTCGAGAATGTCGCGGCCGAGCACATGCAGGGCGCGGATGCAGTGATCCACTGTGCCGCCTATGTCGAAGCCTGGGGGCCGAAAGATGCATGGCATCGCTTCAACGTGTTGGGCACACAGCGCGTGCTCGATGCGGCGAAGGGAGCGGGCGTGAAACGCTTCATCCATATCGGCACCGAAGCAGCGATCGTTCACGGCCAGGATGTCCACGACGCCGATGAAACCTACCCGCTCGCGCCGCAATCCCCCTATCCCTATTGCGCCACCAAAGCGCAGGCGGAAATGAAGGTGCGCGGCGCGAGTACCCCTGACTTCCAGACGATCGTGTTGCGCCCCCGCTTTATCTGGGGGCCGGGCGACACGACGTTGCTGCCGATCATCAAGAAAATGGCAGAAGCAGGCAACTGGACCTGGATCGATGGCGGCAAGGCGGTGACCTCTACCACCCACATCGACAACCTCGTCCACGCGATCGCGCTGGCGCTCGAGCGCGGCAACCCGGGCGAAGCCTATTTCATCCTCGACGATGGCACTGTGTCGATGCGGGAGATGATCACCGGCATGGCCGCATCCGAGGGGCTGCAACTGCCCGACAAGTCGATCCCGTCCTGGCTCGCGGCAACGGTGGGCGCTGCAAGCGAGGCCGTCTGGCGCGCATTCGGCATCAAGGGCGAACCCCCATTGACCCGCCACGCGGCGATGGTGATGAGCCGCGACTGCACGCTCAAGGGCGACAAGGCGCGGGCAGAGCTGGCCTATGTGCCCGTGGTCAGCCGCGAACACGGGCTTGCATCCCTGAGGTAGCGCGCATGACCAGGTGGTTGACGGCGATCGCCGCTCTGGCCCTGCCCGCATTGGCCCTGCCCGCATTGGTCAATGCGGCGCCCGCCGATCCGGCGCTCGTGGTGCACAGCCGGGTGATCGACGGCACCGGCGCCGTCGCCGATCTGCTGATCGTGGCCGGCAATCCGGCCGAGGACATCACGGCCACCCGCGACATCCGCTCGGTGATCCAGGCGGGGAAGGTGCTGGAGGCGGAGCCCGTCGACGCCCAGCACTGAACCCTTGGCGGCGTAACGATGCCTCACGCGAGGAGTGATTCTCACTGACTTGCACCGTAGCCAACGCCGAGCAGATCGGCCACGGACTGCAATCTCCGATCGCGAGTCCACAACCGCGCCGGCGAGGCAATCGACACCGCCGCGAGCAGATGGGCATCCACGTATCCGATGCCGCGACCGAACAGTTCACGGCGTTCGATGAAATACAGCACTTCCTCGTCGGTGGCCGTAGCGATCCGCGGAAGGTTCGCCAGCGCGTGCAGAATCTCACTGCGATTGCGCAATCCCCCGCAGGCCAGTTCGCCCAGTGCCATCGGATGCATCAGCACTTCGCAACGCTCGAGCAGCGTCACCAGCATCGGATCACCTCTGCGGAGGTGGTCGATCCAGACCGAGGTATCGACCAGAATCACTTGCGGCTCGATTGCCGCCTGGGAATGGCATCGAGGTCGGGCTCGGAGCCGCCAAGGCGAGCCAGGCGGCGGGCGCTCTCCCGCTCGACCAATGCGCGAAGCCCCTCCCGCACCAGCGCCGATTTTTCGCTGATACCGGTCATCCGGCGCGCTTCTTCGAGCAACTGGTCGTCGATGTTCAACGTGGTGCGCACGATCGGATTCTCCTGCAGATTGGCCCCTCCGCCGGAATCAGAATATACATCACTTGATGTCACTATTCGTGCCTCAGTGCGGAACGCCCACCAGGCGGCAGGTAAATGCGACCGGGGATGTCCGCGCGCCCCCAATCGCCGGTCATCTGTCACAACACGCGCGCGCTATACGTCAGAAGGGTGCAGGGTCGGCGTGCGCGACGCTGCCCTCGTCGGAACCCGTAAGCCAGGAGACCTCATGCTCACTCGAATCGTTCTGGTCGCGATCGCCGCATTCCTCGGCGCCAACGGCCTGTTCATGCTGGCTTCCCCCACGGCCTGGTACTACGGCATCGACAGCGTCCCGGCGACAGGGCCGCTGAACGTCCACTTCGTCCGCGACATCGGCTGCGCCTACCTGGCGGCGGGAGTCGGCGTTCTGCTCGGTGCGCTGCGGCCGGCCTGGATAGTCCCTGGCGGTCTGGTGGCAGTAACCTTCATCGGCGGGCACGCGCTGGTTCATCTGTGGGAGGCGGCGGCAGGACACGCCCATGGCGCGCCGTCGCTCGTCGACGCCGCAGGTGTCTATGCGCCGCCCGTCCTGCTGCTCCTGGTTCTGGTCGCAGCGATGCGTCGTCCGTCGCCGCAGGGGGACTGATCATGTTCACGCGCTTGATGACGCGCCTGATTCGGAACATGGAGCGGCGCTATTCCTACGATGCGGCGTACATGCACGAGATACTCGACACCTCGCCGCGGGCGATGGTCAAGTTGCTGCTCGCCCAAGGCATGAGCCTGCACCACGAGGGCCTGCCGCAGCCGGCCTGGCACGCGGCCCGAATCGTCGCCGCGCGCCACGAGGACTGCGGCCCCTGCACCCAACTGGTGGTGGATTTCGCGTTGGCAGCCGGTGTCGAACGCGACGTTCTGCGTGCCGTCGTCGCTCGCGATTACCAGCGCTTGCCGGCCGACGCGCTGCTCGGCGCACGCTTCGCCGAAGCGGTGCTGGCAAATGCCGACACCGGTCCGCTGCGCGACGAGGTCATGCAACGCTTCGGCCGCCAGGGCGTGGTGTCGCTGGCCTACGCCATCGCCTTCACGCGGGTTTATCCCACGCTGAAGCGGGCCATGGGCTACGCGCACACCTGCCAGCAGGTGGTCGTAGACGGTGAATCCGTCACGGCAGCGAGGTCAGCATGACGCAGGACGACGATGCCGCAAGAACCTTCGAAGCCCATCGCCCGCGCGTGCTCGGCCTCGCGTACCGCATGCTCGGCACGCTGACCGGCGCGGAGGACGTCGTCCAGGAAGCTTACCTGCGCTGGCACCACACGGCGCGCGACGAGGTCCGGGAGCCGGCGGCCTGGTTGACGGCGACGGTGACGCGACTGTGCTTAGACGAACTGCGAGCCGAGCGCTCGCGGCGGGAAGCGTACGTCGGGCCCTGGCTGCCCGAACCCTGGGTGGTCGTGGCGGAAGACCCCGAGCCGTCACCCCCCGACAACGCCGAACTCGCCGACGACCTGTCGGTGGCTTTTCTGCTGATCCTCGAACGGCTTGCACCGGAGGAGCGCGCCGCGCT
Source organism: Pseudomonadales bacterium (assembly GCA_047920935.1). Lineage (GTDB taxonomy): Bacteria > Pseudomonadota > Gammaproteobacteria > Pseudomonadales > Azotimanducaceae > UBA7803. The sequence continues at coordinate 16,026 of JBLRXD010000024.1, forward strand.
GCTGCTGCACGACGTGTTCGAAGCGGGATACCGCGACATCGCCGCCACGCTGGGCAAGTCCGAGGTGGCGGTGCGGCAGATCGTCGCCCGCGCCCGGCAACGGGCATTGAGTGATCGAAAGCGGTATCCGGTGACGGCGGACGACCAGCGTGCGCTGGTGCAGCGGTTCAACCAGGCTTTGCAGGCTCGGGATCAAGCGGAGCTGCTCACGTTGTTCCATCCGGATGCCGCACTGCTCTCCGACGGCGGCGGCAAGGTGCTGGCCGCGCTGCGGCCGATCCACAGCGCGGCGAAGATCGTGCGCTTCTTTCTCGGCATCACCAAAGACCTGGACCTCACGCGCTTCGCGGTGCGCGAGTGCTGGATCAACGGCGCGCCCGGCTTCATCGCCTTCGACGAGGCGGGCCAGGCCGTCGGCACGTTCGGCTTCGACGTCGAGGCCAGCCGGGTGCGAACGATCTACGTCGTGCGCAATCCGGAAAAGCTCGGCCATGCAGTGATCCAGGCGGGGAAGGTGCTGGGGGCGGAGCCTGTGGCGCGATGAGCGCCGCCACGTGATCGTGCGGCGCATCTCGGAGCCCTCGCAAAGCCTGTATCGCCCCGTTATCCTTCCCTTCCGTTACACCCCCGGCACGCCATGATCTGGAGCCTGCACTGGGAATGAACATCGAGATGCCCTACGGATTTCACCGCGAGACGTTCGCCGCCCGTGACGACAACGAGGTTTGCCGCCTCACCCCCGCCGCCGGTCTGGGCACGGGTCCGGCTGATACCGCAGCCGTGCGCGCCCCTGATAGTGGTCGTTGGAAGCGAGGCGCTTGCCGCTGGTCAGGTTCTTGAGGTGACCATCCTGCTGTTGGCCGACGAATGTGACCCGCGCAGCGCTGTGCGCGCCGAACGGCACGTTGGCGACCAACGAGCCGTTTCGGGTGTCGCGATTGCCGAGAAAAGCGCTCAGCTCGCCTGCCGTCATACCGAGTTCGGGCGCGTTCGAGCGGATGCTGATCGCCCCGGAGGATGTGTTCTTGCCGAACAGGGTGCCCTGCGGACCCCGCAGAACATCGATCTGACCGCCCGCTCGGCATTTCGAGATCCGCAATTCGTCGATCGAGATCGGCAATACGGCAGCGGACGCGTCGCTTTGTGGCCACTGTTCGCTTTCTGGCCATCCGCCTGCGGCCCAACGTCGCCTGCGCGGCCCAACGCGACGCTCGATTTCCGCAGCACATGAAAATGTCGCATCAGGGCCGGAATTGCGGCCCTGATGCGACGAAATCGGACTTTCCCGCTCGCGACCGTCGCGCTGGGGCCAAACCGGTTACCGCAACCATCAGGTCGCCAGCGCAACCCGCTCCTCTAAAGCCCGTCCGGCAGATCACGGCTCGCCGCCATGTCGCGCTGCTGCATGGCGGCGATCACCGGCAGGCGGAGCATGCGGATTATCTGACTGTCATTACGCCGTATTGACAAGAGTGATTCTCCCAGAGCAAGCTCACCCCATGACGCAAAAAGACCCGAAAAAAGAGCCGAAAACCAGACAGTTGCAGATTCGCGTCAGCGAGGAAGAGAAGGCACGGATTCAGGAGCGCGCTGCACGAGCCGGAATGGACGTCTCGAAGTGGTTGCTGCGCATGGCGCTACCTCCGGCCGAGGAGCGGTTTCAGAGCATATGTCGCAAGCTCGCTTCTGGCGCCACTGAGCGCAGTTACGTTCTGGCCGAGCTGAATGACTTCCTGTGCCATCTCAATGCCGGCGAGTTCCGGGACGCTGTCGCATTCGCGCCTGCTGCTCCGCTTGCGGCATTCGAGGCTGCTTACGTCGCGGCAATGGTCGAGCAGGCGGCGGCGGTCAAAGGCGCCCCGGCGCCTGATTGGACGCGCCAGGTGGGCGCGCTCGAGCAACCGTGGTTCGCCTCCCGGCTTACGAGCCTGCGGCTCCATCTGCTGACGAGTTCGCCGCCGCCGTTCCGCCGACGCAATCTGTTCGTCGACAGCACCATCGGCGACCGCGTCTGATGACGCTGTCCAGGGCCGACATGATTCGGCTGTTCGAGCGACTGAACACCGACCTGGCGAATCAGGGCGTGACCGGCGAGCTGTACCTGGTCGGCGGCGCGGTCATGTGCCTCGTATTCGATGCCAGGCCGTCCACAAAGGATCTGGATGGCTACTTCCAGCCCGCCCGCGCCATTCGTGACGCCGCAGCACGGGTCGCGGCGGCGTCAGGCATCGACGAAGATTGGCTGAATGAAGCGGCCAAGGGCTTTCTCAGTTCGACCGGTGACTTCGACGGGTATCTGGAACTGTCGAACCTGCGCGTGCTGACCGCGACGCCCGAATACCTGCTCGCCATGAAGTGCTTGGCGATGCGGCTCGGCGAGGAGTTTCACGACGAAGACGACGTGCGCTATCTGCTGCGCTATCTGAACGTGCGCCGTTACGACGCCGCGCTGGAGATCGTCGGTCGATACTACCCGCTCGAGCGAATACCGCAGAAGACGCTTTACGCGCTGGAGGAGATTCTGGGCGGGGGATAGCGGCCATCGCGCTATGGCAAAGCTCACCGACAGGTTCGTGGGCATTGCGAACGCTGAAGACCAGGCCGGGCCATGGCCGTGATGCCGGAATAATGCGCGGGGCTTACGCGAGGGCGCCGAATCATTACCATAGGCAGCCACATGGCCGCCCCCCTCCAGAACGATCCGCATATCCGACCCGAACCGCGCTGGACGCTGAATCGGGCGGGCATCGTCAACGTCTATCAGTACGGAGACGAGACGCTGCATTTCAGCGGCGGCCGGCTGTTGCTGCGCGGCGTCAACGGCTCCGGCAAATCGACGGCGATGAACATGCTGCTGCCGTTTCTGTTGGATGGCGACACCCGCCGCATCGACGCGGCGGGCGAACAGTCCGGTGTGTTGCGTTCCTGGATGCTGTCCGGCCGCGACGAGCCGCAACCGCAGGGCTATCTGTGGATCGAACTGGCCTGCGGCGACGACTACCTGAGCTTCGGCTGCGGTATTCGGGCAAATCAGTCGACGGATCGCGTCACCACCTGGTGGTTCGTCACCGCGCGCCGCCCCGGCATCGATCTGCGTCTCGTCGAGGGCCGGGTGCCGATCGATCCCGACGCGCTGCGAATCGCCATCGCGCCAGACCACGTCTACCGCCAGGATCAGCGCGATGGCTACCGCACCGAACTGCGCAACCGACTGTTCGGCGGAGCCGATCTCGAGCAGCATCTGCACCTGCTGCGAATCGTCCGCAACCCGCGCGTCGGCGACCGGCTCGATACCGAATTGCCGCAGTACCTGCTGGACGCTCTGCCGCAGCTTTCGGACGCGGCGCTCGACGATGCCGCGCAGCCACTGGAAGACCTCGAGGAGCACCGTCGCAACGTCGGTGACCTGGAGCGCACCGCCAGGGCGCTGACCGCGCTGCAGGCCGTGTACGCCAACTACGCCCGCACCGAATTGCACCAACGCGCCGACGAAATGCTAGCGCGCGTCGATGCGCGGGACCGCCGGCAGCGCGACGAAGGGCGCGCGCTTGCAGCGCTCGAAGAGGCTCAAACGCAACGTGACGCGGCGCAGGGGGAGCGTGAGCGTTTGAACGACGACACCGAGCGGTTGCGCGCCGCCATTGCCGCGCTCGAGGCAAGTGATGCTTACAAGTCCGGCACCCAGCTCAACGATCTGCGCGCTCACGTCGCGGCGCTGACACGCGTTGTCGAAGACGCCGAATCGTCGCTCGAGCGATGCCGCGACGCCGTCGAGCGATCCGCCAGCGCCGTATCGCGCGCGAAGGCTGAAGTCGAGTTTGAACAACAGACACTGCATGGCCGGCTCACCGAACTGGCAGCGTTGTCGTCGACCGCGCACCTGGCGGCGAGACCGCCCGGCCTGCCATCGCTTGCCATCGAAGCGGACGGCGATCTCAGTCTGCCCGCGCAGCCAATCGACGTTGCGCCGGCCCAGGAGCAACTGTCGCGTCTGCGCGCGGCGGCGCAGCACCGACATGGCGACGTGCAGGCCGTCGACGGCGCCGTCAGAGCGATCGCGCCGGTCGAGCAGTCACTGCATCACGCCGAAGACGTGCTGACCGAAGCCGCCGCGGCGCACGAGCGCGCCCAGGCCACGCTGGAAGCAGCTCGGCGAGAATTTCACGATGCCATCGCGCACTGGCGCGACACCACGACCGGCTGGCTGGACGCCCTGCAACGACATCACCAGGCCTACAGTCTCGGCACCCTCACGCCGCCGCCCGCATTGGCGGATCCTGCGAGCGCGCTGGCGGCCGGCGGCTCCCTCGTCGAGCCCCTGCGGCGCCTGGCCGAGCCGGCACTGGCACATCACCAGACGCAGCTCGCCCAGTGTGATGTGACGCTGAATCGACATAACGAGGTGGTCGAGGCGTGCCAGGCGCACGTCGCCGAACTGGCCGAGCGACAGCTTCCAGATCCGCCTATACAGAGCTGGCAGCGCCGCGATGGGAAAACGTGCCTGGCGGAACTGATCGACTTCCGCGACGACCTCGACCCAGCCAGCCGCGCTGGGTTGGAGGCCGCGATGGAGGCCGCCGGGCTGCTCGGAGCCGAAGTGCAGAGCGGCGGCCGGTTGCGACTCGAGGATGGCGAGCTGCTGGCCACTGCCGACGCCGAGGGCCCGGCGCCGCTCACCGCGCTGCTCCGAGTGTGCGTGCCGGCGGGAAACGGCGCCCGTGAAATGGCCGAAGCGGACGTCGCCGAAGCAGACGTCGCACGAATACTCGGTGGAATCTCCACCGACGCGGACAGCCATGCGCACACGGTAGTGACCACCCATGGCGAGTTTCGCCTCGGCTCGCTTCGCGGCCGCCACGGCAAGCCGGCGGCCGAACACATCGGCATCGCCGCGCGGCGCGCGACCCTCGAACGGCAGCGCGACGAAGCGCGGGCCGCGCTCGCGCAGGCGTGCGCCGATCGCGATCGCGCCGCGGCGGAACGTGCGGCGGTACAATCCGCGCTCGACGCGGCGCGGCGGCTGAACCAGGACATTCCGTCACCGGACGCTGCCATCGCCGCAGGACTGCGGCGCGATCATGCCATGGGTCAGGTAGATGCGACGGCCGAGCTGCTGCGGCGGCGCCGCAACGAACGCAACGCAGCCGAACAGCGGTTTGCCGATGCAGTGGAGCGGGCTCGGCAGACGGCCGCACGCTTCGCGTTACCGGCGACGCTGGAAGCGCTCGCCGAGATTCGCCAGGGCCTTGGCGAAGTCATCAACGGCTGCGGTGACCTGCAGCGCGAGCTTACGCGTCTCGATACCGCCGTGCAGCGCTGGATCGATCGCGGCGCCGACTGGCGCGTCGCACGCGACGATGCCGAAGCGGCCCTTGCACGGCGGCGGGACGCGCAACGCGAACTGCAGATCATCAGCGCCCGCCTCGCCGAACTCGAGCGAATGGTCGGGGAATCCTATGCCAAGGTCGTCGCGGAACTTGACTTGCGGCGTGGCGCCTTGACGGCGGCGAAATCTGGCATCGAGCAGGTCGAAGCGGCGCTGCGCGCTGCGACGGGCGATGTCGGGGCCGCCGGTGAACGTCATGATGGTGCGGTCCAGGCCCGCGAGCAGGCCGACGCGGCGTGCATCAAAGCGTTGCCGGTACTGCGCGGTACGCTGGCCGTACCAGGCCTCGTCGATGCGGCCATGGCCGACCCCGCCGTGATGGAGGTTCCAACGGTCGACGAAACGCCTGACGGTGCGCGCCGTCTCGGCAGCGCGATACGCTCGCAGATCCCGCCGGCGCAGCTCGAAACCAGCGCGGAGAGCGTTCGCCAATCGCTTCGGCAGCGCCGCGACGCACTCGGCGCCGGCTGGGATGCCGAGGACCACCAGCCCGAAGCAGCACTGCCACTGCACGTCGAAGTCACGGGGCCACTGGCGCCTCAGGTGCCGCTGTTCCAGGCGACCGCCATCGTGCAGAGCCAGCTCACAACCATGAGCGGGCTGCTCACGGCCAAGCAGGACCAGGCGTTGCGCAACCTGCTGCAGGGGCTGATCGCGCGGGAGGTCGCCGACAAGCTTCATGCAGCCGGCGAGCTGATCGACCACATGAATCGACGGCTGGCCACGATCACGACGAGCCACGGCATCGGTGTGCGGCTGCGCTGGACCCGGCGTGACGATCTCGATCCGGCGCTTTCGGAGGTGATTGCGTTGCTCGCCAAGCCGCCGGATCTGCGCACCGCAGACGAAGACCGTGCCCTGACCGAAGCCCTGGGCCGGCACATTCAAGAGGCCCGGCGTGACGAGCCCGATCTGCCCTACCGGGAGCTGATCGCGCGCGTGCTCGACTACCGCGGCTGGCACCGGATGGGCATTCTACTGCAGCGGCCCGGCCACGCCGACGAACGGTTGACCCGGCGCACGGCATTGTCCGAAGGTGAAAAGAAGATCGTCTCGTACCTGCCGTTGTTCGCCGCCGTCGCGGCATCCTGCGATGCGCTCGCCGCGCAGGCGCCCCGGGCGCCGCGATTCGTGCTCCTCGACGACGCCTTCGCCAAGGTGTCGGAGGACAACCACCCGAAACTGTTCGGGCTTCTGGTGGAACTCGACCTCGACTTCATCGCCACCAGCGAGCGGCTCTGGGGCACGCACGACACGGTACCGTCGCTGGCCATCACCGAAGTCATACGTGATGCCGACCTGCGCACGATCGTGCTGGAGCACTCGCGCTGGGATGGCCGCGCGCGGGAGCGGGCATGAGCACCCCCTCGGCCTCGAACGCAACGACCACCGAGGGGCGCGACCTGTTCCGCTACGTCAATGCGCCGGAGTGGGCCGACTACCGCGCCATCATGACCGTGTTCGCCGATACGTTCTTTTCGGAGTTCACGCCGGAGGACGTCGCGGCGGGGCTCGCCGGCCTCGAGCATCCGGTCGATGCCGCGACCGTCGGCGATCGTCTCGAGAGCCTTCGCCGCTGGGGCAATCTCACGGTCTCGTCGTCGGTGGGCAATCCCGGCAGCCTCGAGGACTACTACCGGCGTCGTAGCCGCTACCTGATCACGCGCGCAGGCCAGGAAGTACACCAGCTCGTGGAAGGCGTGCTGGCGCGCGTCGATCAGGTCACGGACGTCTCCACATCGCGGTTGCGGGGCATGCTCGGCGCGCTCGAGCGCCTGGTCGCGCTCGATCCGCAGCGCGCCGAGCCGAACACACTGGCAGATGCGGTGGCCGCCGTTTTCGATCCGCATGACGCTTTCACCAGCGAGATCACACAGTTCTTCGCGTCGATCAACCACTGGCAGAGCCGCTACGATCTCGATGCGGGCGAGCTGCGATTCTTCGCCGACGTGCTGGTCGGCTACGTCGGCGAGCGGCTCGACGAGATCGAGCGGGCCGCGCGACCGATCGGCCAACGCCTTGCCTCGCTGAACCCTTCCTTTGCCATCATCGTCGAACGCGCCGGTGGCGGGCTGGCGAGCCGGGTGGATGATGCGGGCCTGACCGGCACCGTCGCGGTACGTCATCGCCCCGGTACGCGCATCGACGACTGGCATCATCTGTCGTCCTGGTTCGTGCGCCGGCCGGGGCGGCCGTCGCGCATCGAAGCGCTCACCCGGGAAGCGATCGCGGCCGTGCGCACCCTGACCCTGAACCTGACCCGGCTGTCGCGCTCCGGCATCGGTGCGGCCTCCCGCCGAGCCGACTTTCTGCGCCTGGCACAGTTCTTTTCCCGGGCGGAGCCGGGCGCAGCACCCCGCCTGGCCGCCGCCGCATTCGGCATCGGCCCCACGAATCACTACGGCGTGGCCGCCGCCGATGCCGGTGATCCGGTGTCGACGGGGACGTCGTGGTGGGATGCGCCACGCGCCGAGGTGCCGATTTCGATCCGCGAGCGTGGCGACACCACCAATCGTGGCCGCATCAGCCCGATGCCCGATCGCAGCAAGGAGCGCCTCTGGCTTGAGCAGCGGCGCGCCGACGAACGCGCTGCCCGAGAGCGCACCGATCACGAGCTGCTCGACGCCCCCGATCTCGACGGCCGCACCATGTCTACCGCTGCGCTGACGCGCCTGCAGCAGCTCGTTGGGCGAGTGCTCGCTCGCCTGGGCGTACACGCCGCCGCTGGCGAGGTCGCCGACGGCCTGCTGATCTGCCGGCTCGCGCGCACGCCCGGCCGGCATACGCGGGTAAGCTCGTCGGCCGGCACGCTGACGTTCGACAGCCTGACGGTGACGGTTCGCGCCGCTGGCGCGGGTGCGCAGGTGCTGCAGGAATTGGCCGATGCCGGCTGAACAGCAACCCCAGACGCTTGTCGAGCTGCGCGCCTGCGCACGTCACCTGGTGCAACGTCCGCTTACCTGCAAAGAGCACGACCCCGACGCGTTTCGCCTGATCCGCCGCCACGAGATCGAACTGGATCGCTGGTTCACGCAACGGCTCGGCTACCGGCTTCACATAGGAGCGGACACCGCACGCCTGTACAAGACTGGCGCCTTGCCGGAGCGGCGGCCGCTTCGCACCGCGACCGGCCGGCCGTTCCAGTCGCTCGAGTACGTACTCCTCTCGCTGGTGCTGGCGGCGACAGCGGCAGGCCCGGCCGTGATCAGCCTGCGCGATCTGGTCGAGCAGGTTCGCTCGGCCGCGGTAGAAGCCGAGATCACGCTCGGCGACGGCCATGCCACGCGGCGTGCGTTGGTCAACGCACTGCAGTGGATGATCGCGCTTGGCCTCGCGCGCGAGATGTATGCCAACGTCGATGCCTATGCCGGCGACGAGCGTGCCGATGCCGTGATCGAGGTCCGCCCGGACCGCATTGCGCTGCTGGCCCTGCCGGCGCTGGCGGGTGCACGCGACGCGGAAGAACTGCTCACGCGCGGTGAGCGGCGCAGCGC
>JBLRXD010000025.1:0-24679 GCA_047920935.1 Pseudomonadales bacterium
GCTCCGCCTGGGCCATGGCGTGGCGTATCTCGGCCAGCATGCGCACCGTGAAGGCATTGAGCGCGTCGGGGCGATTCATGGTGATGATGGCCACCGGATCGTCCACCTGATATTCGATGTCGCGATACTGTTGCTGCACGGGTTGCTCTCCTGGTTCGTTTGAATGTGCCGTTGCTGGTGAATTTAGCGCATCCGCGGGCTGCTAGGCGAGGCCGTCCGTGCTCGGGGACGCGCGGGTGCTCCTTGGCTCGGTTATGATGGCGCCCGGTCACCTGTCATCGGATCTCCCTTGAGTCGCTCGCTGTTGGCTTTTCTGCTGTTCTGTGTGGTTCTGCTGGTCGCCTCGGCAGGCGTGGTGTGGTTCATGGGGCTCACCCTGGCGGGCATCGCTGTCGATGGCGAGCGGCGGCAGAATCCATATTACCTGTTGCAGCTTCTGCCTGAGGCGGCGCTGACGAGCGGTGCGGCCTCGGCAGACAGTGAGGTGCTGGCAAGCGACGCCGCAGCGCCCTCCTATCGCGCCCGCTTCGTCACCCAGGCGGTGCAGGATCAGGGGCGGGTGATGTGGCGCACCGGGCCGGTCGCCGTGGTGGAGGGCAGCGTCCGCCTCGATGTGGCGGGGCTGCAGCTGCTGGAGTTCGCCACCGGCGGCAATCTCGTGCAGATGCTGACCAGCAGCAGCTATCGCGGGCTCGAGGCGTCGGCAGGTCGGGGGGTCCATCTGGTGGGTTCCCCGGTGGCGCCCGGAGAGTTGCCCGCCGACGAGCCAGCCGTGGTGGTGCTCTACCGCGACCAGGCAGACGGTCCCACTGTCTTGCTGGGCGCTCCGGGGGAGAGCGGCTGGCTGGGTCCGTTGCCGCGCTATGGCGGCACGGTGAGCTGGCACGCGCCGGTTGCCATGGTCCGCGGCGATCAGCCTTGGAACCGGCTGCTGGTATTGCAGTTTCCCGAGACGTCTGCCGCCGAGGCATGGCTGGCGGATCCGGTCACCGCCACTGAGCGGGCCATCGCGCGCAAGTACGTCGATTCCGTATCGGTGCTGATGGCGGAGCCGGCTCAGGCCATGTGGCGGTGAAACAGCCGCACGGTGGCGAATTCGTCGAACTCCCCCAGGTTCGGGAATGTCAGCGCCTGCAACTGGGCGATGATGCGGTAGCTGGGCTCCGGTAGTTTCGCTACCCGCGAATCGGCCACCAGGATCTCCCGCGCGTGCGCCGTGGCCGCCGACAGCAACGGTAGATTGCTGCGGTCGTAGAGCACGTCGGCCATGAGGAGCAGATCGTAGTCGGTAGCGGCGGCGGCCAGGTCGTCGCACAGGCTCAGCGTCACCCCGTTTGCCTTGGCGTTCGCCCGCGTAGCCTCGAGGGCGGCCGGGTCGTTGTCGCAGGCGGTGACACGAGCGGCGCCGGCGAGCGCGGCGGCTACCGCCACCACGCCCGATCCGCTTCCCAGGTCCAGCACCCGACGCCCTCGCACCCACTCCGGGTGGTCGAGCAGATATCGAGCCAGGGCGAGACCGCTACCCCAGCAGAACGCCCAGTAGGCGGGGCGAGCGATGACGGCGCGCATCACCTCCGGTGGTAGCGGCCCCAGCGGGAAGTCGGCGTTGATCAGCCCCAGGGTGATTTCCGGGCACTGGGGCAGGCGCTGGGCTTCGATGCGCGCCGCGGGCAGAGTCTGCTTCAGCAGGCAGTCCAGATGGTGCATGTTGGCGGCTGGCGACGACGGTGTGGGTATGGAAGGGCAAAACCCTTCGGGTTACAACTCCGCCGTGTGCCGGCGTATCCACAGCAGCCCGATGATGCCGAGCGCGAGCGAACCCAGGGTGGAAAGCAGTTGGCCGGGCGCCGGTTCGGCGCGGGTGTCGGATTTCGCCCCGGCCGCGTCGGTCGCGGCACTGGATGTTTCGCTTTGGTGGGCGATCTGGGTCAGTGAGTCGCCATCGAGACCTGCTGTCGCTGTGAGGTTGATGCCGGCCACGGCGGGCGCGGCGGCGCTGACCACTGCCAGCAACAGCAGGGCCGCTGCCATGGCCTTCGGGTTGGTTACGCAGGTGGCTGATACCATGACGCTTACTGCTAGCCAGTTTCACTGTCCAGCAGGTTAGTGCGCTGGGGTTGGCAGCACAGCAACGGCTATGTATCCGGTGTAAACCGTTGGTAATCGCTGGTCACCGGGGTCGACATCGGCGAGCGCTTTTGTTTTCATTCCGTGCCGGCTCGACGTGCTCGAGCCGGTTGCGCGCATCGACCAGCCGACTGGCAAATCTTCAGCAGGTACGGGTGTGGTGCGAGGGGACACAGGCGTTACAACGGCTTTGGGGGAACACCATGCCCATGATTCTCAACGAAGAGCAGACCATGCTCAAAGACAGCGCCAGGGACTTCTGTTCCAGCAACGCGCCCATCGCGCAATTGCGCCAGCTCCGGGATGCCGATGATCCAGACGCGTTCGATCGCGCCACCTGGAAATCCATGGTCGATCTCGGTTGGGCCGGCATCCCCTGGCCGGAGGAATTCGGCGGTCTCGCGTTCGGCTACAAGGGCCTCGGCGTGGTCACCGAGGAAGCGGGCCGCACGCTCACCGCCAGCCCGCTGTTTGCCAGCGTCTGGGTCGGCGGCACCGCCATCAACGTCGGTGGCAGCGACAGCCAGAAGTCCGAACTGCTGCCGGCCATCGCAGCGGGGGAGTTGCTGGTGGCGCTGGCGCTCGAGGAATCCCATCGGCACAACCCCTACGGCATTGCGGCCACAGCCGCGGCTGGCGCCGATGGCTTCGTGCTGAACGGCGCCAAGACCTTCGTGCTGGACGGCAATTCCGCCGACAAGCTCATCGTCGCGGCTCGTACCAGCGGCAATCCCGGAGACCGCGACGGCATCACGCTGTTTCTGGTCGATCGTGCGGCCGCGGGCGTTACCGTGAAGCGCACCAAGATGACCGACTCCCGCAACGCTGCGAACATCGATTTCAGCGACGTCGCGGTGGCCAAACAGGACGTGCTCGGCACGCTGCACCAGGGCGCCGACGTGCTGGATGCGACCCTCGACATCGCCCGCATCGGTCTCGCCGCGGAGATGCTCGGCAGCCTGCAGGAGTGCTTCGAGCGCACCATCGCCTATCTGAAGGAGCGCGAGCAGTTCGGCGTGCCCATAGGCTCGTTCCAGGCCCTCAAGCACCGCGCCGCGGATATGTTCTGCGAGGTGGAACTGTCGAAATCGTGCGTCCTCGAAGCCCTGACGGCGCTCGACGAGGGGCGCGACGGCAAGGAAATCGCCAAGCTTGCGAGCCTGGCCAAGGCCAAAGTGGGCGAGACGTTCAATCGCGTTTCCCGGGAAGGCATCCAGATGCACGGCGGCATCGGCATGACCGACGAGTTCGATATCGGCTTTTTCCTCAAGCGCGCCGCCGTGGCCGAGCAGACGTTCGGCGACGTGAACTTCCACCGCAACCGCTATGGCGAACTCGAAGGCTACTGAAGCCTGGGCAGCGTTCAGGCCGTTACCAGGCTGACGGCCACCGCGACCGTGGTGGCCACGGCCAGAATCGACACGTAGCTGACGCCCAGGATGCTGAACTTGAGCGTGCTCCAGATCCAGCCTTGGGCGTACACGTGCCGCTGCAACAGGAGCAGGTGCACGGGTATCCACAGAACCGACAGCTTTGCCAGGAACCCGGCCGCGCCCTGCAGCATCCCGGCCTCTGGCAGGGCCGCGCGCAGGCCGTACAGGCCGAGGGCGACCAGCGTGGCCATGCCGACGAAACTGTGCGTGTGCAGGGCCACCACCAGATGCTCCATATAGAGCCGGCCGCTGCGCAGGTACAGAGCCTTCAACAGCAGTGCGAACATGGGCACGAGGACGAACAGCACCGGCGGTAGCAGGCTGAAGAAGCGGCGGCTCAGCCGGCTCCAATCCTCGTCCGCACTGTCGATGTTGCGCAGCGCGCGGCCGACCCAGTCATTGAGTCGCTCGTTGGGGGCCGCCGGCCGTGCGGAAATGGTCACCGGGTTCCGGTCCCGATCCCAGAGCCCCGATTCGCCCAGTTGAATGCGCCGTCCTCCGGGCCGCGGCGGCGCCTCGAGCCCCTGCGCGAGGGCTTCGTCGCGCAGCCGGAACCACTCGGCGTGTTCGTCGGCCACGATGTGCAGATTGCCGCGGGCAAGGTCAACGGCGGCGAGTGCGCGCGGACTGGCCTGCTGCGCTTCGAGTTCAGCCTGCCGCTGCTCCAGGGCCTCCATACGGCGGAGGCGCTCCCTCTCCAGGTCCTCCAGCATGAGGGCCTGCGCCAGGCGGTCAGCCGGAGTCTCGAGCGGCTGCGTGGTCAGGCTGAGTTGCAGCGCCAGAAAGCTGATCACCGTCATCACGAAGAACAACCGAAACGGCAGAACGAACCGTATGCGCTTGCCCTCCAGGTAGTCCAGGGTGATCCGCCCGGGCAGCAGGTAGAGTGGCAGCAGGGTGCGCCAGATACGCGAATCGTACTCGAACACGGTATCCAGGGCGTCGTGGACAATGGAGCGGAGCGGCCGAACCAGCCCCTTCAACGGTTGCCCGCAGGTATGGCAATGAGGCCCCTGCAGCGAAGCACCACAGTTCAGACAGCATGCGTCGTCCAACTCCGGTGCCCCCTCGCCGTCCCTGGATGGCGGCGAGTGTAAGGTGGGAAGGCGGCCGCTGCCAGTGCGACCGCCGCGCTCTCAAGCCGGCCCCACCATCCGACTCGGGTCGACGATGGCGTCGAACTCCTCCGCGCTCAGGTAGCCCAGCTGCAGGCAGGCTTCGCGCAGTGTCAGACCGTCGCGGTGGGCCTTCTGGGCGATTTCGGCGGACTTTTCGTAGCCGAGTCGGGGGTTGAGCGCAGTCACCAGCATCAGGCTGCGGTCGCGCAGCTCGGCGATGCGCGCTTGATCGGCCCGTACGCCACGGACGCAACGCTGCTCGAAGCTGGCGGCTGCATCGCCGAGCAAACGGGCGCTATGCAGCACGTTGGCGGCAATCACGGGTTTGAAGGTGTTCAGCTGCAGATGGCCGTGGCTGCCCGCCACGGTGACGGCGACGTCGTTGCCGATCACCTGGGCGCAGACCATGGCGAGCGCTTCGCTCTGCGTCGGGTTTACCTTGCCGGGCATGATCGAGCTGCCGGGCTCGTTGGCTGGCAGGATCAACTCGGCGATACCGGTACGCGGGCCGCTGGCCAGCAGGCGAATCTGATTGGCGATGTGCATCAGGCTCACCGCCACCCGCTTCAAGCTGCCGCTCAGCTCCACCATGGCGTCGTGGGCGCTCATGGCCTCGAAGCGGTTGCCCGCGCACACCAGGGGCAGGCCGGTTTCGGCAGCCAGCCTGGCCACCACCGCTGTGGCGAACCCCTTGGGCGCGTTCAAGCCGGTGCCCACGGCGGTGCCGCCGATGGCCAGTTCCGCCAGGCGCTGCAAGCTGTCGGTGAGCGCCGCTCGGCCGCGCTGCAGTTGCGCGGCATAACCGCCGAACTCCTGACCGAGAGTGATGGGGGTCGCATCCATGAGATGGGTGCGGCCGGTTTTGATCACATCCGCGAACTCGCCCGCCTTGCGTGTCAGGGTCGCCTCGAGAGCGGCCAGTTGCGGCAGCGTGTGGCCGTGCACGAGTTGGTAGCTGGCCAGGTGCATGGCGGTCGGGAAGGTGTCGTTCGAGCTTTGGCTGGCGTTGACGTGGTCGTTGGGATTGACCAGCTTGGCGTCACGAAAGTCGCCGCCGAGATGCTCGCTGGCGCGGTTGGCCAGCACTTCGTTGAGATTCATGTTGGTCTGGGTGCCTGACCCCGTCTGCCACACCGACAGGGGAAACTCACCGTCGAGCCTGCCGGCCAGCACGTCGTCGCAGGCCCGAGCGATGGCGTCGGCCAGCGGCGCTTCGAGCACGCCCAGTTCGGCGTTGGTCAACGCGCAGGCTTTCTTCAATCGAGCGTACGCGTACACCAGCACCATGGGCATGCGGTCGTCGCCGATGGCGAAGTTCTCCAGGCTGCGTTGGGTTTGCGCACCCCAATAACGATCCCGGGGTACCTGTATGGTGCCCATGCTGTCGCGCTCTTGCCGATGGTCGGTCACGGTGTGGCTCCCACGCTGCGGTCAGGGCTTGCGGCGAATGCCAATGACGTGCCCCGCCTGCTCGGGCCGGGGCAAGGCCCGGTGCTGATCGAACAGCGCGTCGATTCGCTGCTGGACGTCGTCGGCGAAGGCCGCGGCACGGCGCGTGCGCATGTCGGCGTGCAGCGCGATCTGCTCCGAGGTGGCGGCGAGGTAACCCTGCTCCGCGTGATACATGTGTTGGAAGTAATGCAGCCGCTTGGCGTCCCGATCGAGAAGCTGGAAGTGAATCCGCAGAGGATCGCCCAGCACCACTTCCTGCAGATAGGTGACGTGCACCTCCAGAGTGAAGCAGGATCCCGCACCCGAGGCCGTGTAGCTCGCGCCGATGCCGAGCAGGTCGTAGACGTGATCCACGCCCCGGTCGAAGGCCAGATTGTAGAAGGCCATGTTCATGTGGCCGTTGTAGTCGATCCAGGCGGCCTCGACGTGCTGCAGCGGGCAGACGATGGCGGCGTGCGCTTGCGACTCCTTCATGGGCTCAGTCTACCGCGCCTTCCAGGGCGCTGCAGGATTGATGCAGCGACTGGCGCGGAATCGCGCGGGGCGTTAGGGTGGAAATCATGAGCGTGTACGTTCCTTTCATTCTCATCGGCCTGGCGGTGGTGGCGGTGGCCGCGATCTGCAATGCCGTGCTGGTGCCGCGGGTGCGCGCCGGCGAGACTTCGCGCGGCCGGGCGTCGGCCTTCACCCTGGCGGCGCTGCTGATCACCCCGCCGGTTGCCACCATGCTGATCCTCGCGCTGCTGGGAGCTCCGCTGGTGCCGCTGACCGTGTACTTCTACTCTGGCTATGCGGTGGGGCTGGCGTGCTTCATCGTGCTCAACCGTCGCTACCGGGATCTCGGCCGCTCCTGAGCAGCGTTCTCCACGAGACGCCGCATGCAGCGCTACGGCTTGACCGCGGTGGTTGCAGTGCTGATGATCGCTGCGTCGCCGACGGGTAGTTCGAGGAGATTCAGTGACGGATACTGCGCACCAGCGCGATCAATTGAGCGTGGGTTCGAAGCTTGCCTATGGCTTCGGCCAAGCGGCTGAAGGCCTGAAGAACGGCGCGTTCGGGGTGTTCCTGTTCTTCTACTACGTCCAGGTCCTGGGGCTGTCAGGTACCTTTGCCGGCGCGGCGGTGGGCATCGCGCTGATGTTCGATGCCATCACCGACCCCCTCGCCGGATCGTTGTCCGACAACTGGCGGTCTCGGCTCGGGCGCCGCCATCCATTCATGTACGCCTCGGCGGTACCGCTGGCCATCACCTTCTTCTGCCTGTTCTCACCACCGGAACTGAGCGAGTTCTCGCTGTTCCTCTGGCTGATGGTGTTCGCGGTGCTGACCCGCGCCGCGATGACCCTGTATCACGTGCCCCACATCGCCCTGGGCGCCGAGTTGTCCACCAACTTCGAAGAGCGCACCACGGTGGTCGCCTACCGCCAGTTTTTCAGCACATTCGGGGTGCTCGCCGCCTACGGCATCGGCTTCGGGCTGTTCTTCCACGAAACCGCCGAGTACTCCCATGGGCAGTTTCGCGCCGAAGCGTACAGCCCGTTCGCGCTGACCCTGGCGGTGCTGATGGTGGGGTCGATTCTGATCTCCGCCTGGGGCACTCGCTCGCAGATCGCGCGGTTGCCTCAGGTCACGGGCCCGGTGATCAAGCTGTCGGTGATCGGGGTGCTGGTGCGGATGTTCAACGAGATCGCGCTGGCGCTGACCAATCGCTCGTTCCGCTGGTTGTTCATCGGGGTGCTCATCGTGTTCATGATGGTGGGCATCGACTCGGCTCTCAACCTGCACATGAACACCTACTTCTGGGAGCTGTCGAGCCGCGACAACTTCGCCTTCTTTGCTGCCTATCCGCTGGGCATCATGCTGGGCGCGCTGTTCACGCGGCGTCTGAATCAATGGTTCGACAAGAAACCGTCCATCGTCGTGGGTACAGCCTGGTGGGCGCTGTGCCAGATCCTTCCCGTGGTGCTGCGGTTGTTGGGCTGGTTCCCCGAAAACGGCACCACCGAACTGGTCACCACCCTGGTGCTGGTGAAGTTCGTGCAGGGCATCGGGGTGGTGCAGGCGCTGATAACATTCGGGTCCATGGTGGCCGACATCGTCGACGAGCACGAACTCGCCACCGGCAAGCGGCAGGAAGGGGTGTTCTTCGCGTCGGTGTCGTTCTCCGGCAAATTCACTTCCGGCATCGGCAGCGTGGTGGGCGGCGTTGCCCTGGATCTGATCAGCTGGCCGCGCGGCCCGGAGATTCGTACCGCGGCAGACGTGCCCCCGGAGACGCTGATCTGGCTGGGGTTGATCTACGGCCCCATCGTCGCCGGCTTTGGCGTGGTGAGCGTCTGGTGCTACTCCAAACACAATCTCGACCGGCGGCGGCATGCGGAGATCGTCACCGAACTCGCGGAGCGCCGCCGCGTGCAGGCGGCCGCCAGCGAAGCGGCGTCGCCGGCCCCGGTGGGCGATGCCGCGGCGGGTCGTGCCTGACCTCGCAGCTCAGCTGCAGGTGCCCGGCAGCGAGGCGATCCATGCGCGCACCAGGGCGACACCTTCTGCATGGCGCAGCACCCGGCCCAACTCGGGCATCCGCACCGCGGGATCCGTGGCTTCCATCCGGTACACCAGGATCGATGCGTCCGGCTCGCCCGGCATGATGGAGTAGTTGTGCCCGCCGGTGCCGCGGCCGGCGGCGATCGGGCGCTTGCACACGCCCAGCTGGCGCCACGCGCTGGTGCCGGCATCGAGCAGCAGACCGGAGGTGTTGGCGGGGCCGCTGGCGCTGTGGCAGTGACCGCAGTTGCTGTCGAGGTAGCTGCGGGCGCGGGATTGTGCAGATCGCGACCGGGAGCTCGCGCCTGCCGGTAGGGGGGCGGATTCTTCGGGGGTGTGCCACGGGGGCATGTAGGGCACTTGCTCGAGCGCCGGCAGTTGCGCCAGCCGGCCGGCTTCGGCCCAGTTGCTGAGCTGGTTCCCCGCCGCTCCCGGGTACTCGCGGTTCAGCTGGCGCGCGTTCATGCCGATGAGTTGCAGGCTGCCTTCTGCATGATCGGTGACGTGGCAGCTGGCGCACTCGCTGCGCGCCGGCACCAGGTAGGGGAACTCCGTCACTTCGCCGCCCAGCGCTATCCGCAGCGGCTGCATGGCGCCGACGATGCGCAGCACGGCGTCGTCGCCGTTCCATACGTAGGGCAGGGCGTCCCAGCCGTGCTGCTGCTTCACCAGCAGCCGTGTCTCCAGCAGGCGGTGGGCGTTCAGGTCGAGCTTGTCGACATCGCCATGCCAGTCGGCCTGCGCCTGGACTACGCCGTCCGCCACCGGTACGCCGTCCGCCACCGGATAGAAGAACGTCTTGGTGATGATGCTGCCAACGGGGAATTCGAAGCTGGCTTCGTTCTGATAGCTCATCCGGGCGCCAGGGGGGAGGTACAGCGTTCTCAGCTTCAGCGAGTAGTCGCTGAACAAGGGCGCATTCACTTCGTAGACCTGCACGTCGCGCCCGAGCACCAGAGCGCGGCCATTGCGGGTCAGCAGGCCCCACTCCGACAACCGTTGGGGATAGGCGTCGGCAGCATGACCGCGCACCTCGGGTCGTGGCGCGCAGCCGCTCGCCAGCACGATCAGTAACGCCAGCACGGCGGTTGCCACCGCGTGCCGTGGGGCGAGGATCGCCAGCCTGCCCATGGGTGCGTTTCGTCAGCTGCCCAGGGCGAGATCGACCGCTGCGAGCTTCGCATGCTGACAAGCGTGCGGGGCCAGGTCGGTGCTGGGGTTCTGATAGCCGTTGCCGGCGTCGACGTTGATGAAGGTGGCGCCGGGATTGTCGATGCACAGGGCGTACTGCTGGGGCGAGAGCCCGGTTTGCGCCGACTTCTCTGGATCCACCACGCCATCCCAGACGATGTCGGGCAAACTGCCGCTGTCGCCGAACGCCTGGCGGCGCAGTGCATCCAGAGCCTCGCGATCGGGCGCGCTGCCGCCGGGTTCGAACTGGTTGTCGTACAGGTAGATCATCTCCGGATAGGGGTCGAAGCTGGAAGCGGTGTCTCTGCCCGATGTGTATTCGGCGCTGAACAGGCTGGAGACGATCACGTTGGCGGTATTGTTGTTGCCGATGCGATTGCCGAACACTTCCACCTTGTCGTTGGAGTTGATCAGGATGCCGGTGCCTGCTGGCACATCGGCAACGGCGCTGCCCGGGGTGCCGAAATTGGCGGTGTTGTTGCCGACGACCTCGTTGTCGAAAACCCGGGTGCTGTGACCGGCCATGGGCAGGTCGGGCATGTTGAACACCAGGATGCCGCCGGTGTTGTTGCGAGCGACGTTGCCATACACATCCGCACCTACGGTGTTCTCCACCTCGATGCCGGCGACGTTGCGCTCGGCCCGGTTGTTGCGGACGATGACGTTGCGCGACTGACCGACGTAGATTCCGGCATCGGACGCACCGATGGCCACCGACGCCTCGATCAGGGTGTTCTCGGTCTGCACCGGGTAGATGCCGTAGGCGCCGTTGTCCGTGTGCGGCCCGCGGGTCCACTCGGTGCGCACGCGGCGGATGATGATGTTGCTGCCGCCGTTGACCTTCAGGGCGTCGCCCACGGTATCCTCGATGGCGAGATCTTCGATGGTGAAGTCGCTACCGGTGACCAGCAGCCCTTCGGCGCCGGCAAGCTGATCGCGGAAGCTGAGCACGCTGGCATCGATACCGGCGCCGCGCAGGGTGACGCCGCTGGTATGCAAGGTCAGGCTGCGGGTGAAATGGTGAGTGCCTGCAGGAATGGTGATGACGTCGCCCGGCACCGCCTCCTCCAGCGCCAGGCGCAGTTGCTCCTCATAGCTCGCCGGTGGCGCTTCGGCAGCGGCGGCCGCACTCGCTGGCGTGGCTTGCTCGCCCTGGCCGCAGCTGACCAGCAGCAGGAGCAGCAGGAGCAGCGTGGAAACGGCTGGTATCGACGCGCGCATGAATGGTTCCCCCGTTTGCGGTTGTTCGGTTTATACGCCAACGCCTGGTGGGTAACAAGGCGGCTGCAGCCGGGCTACAACAGCACCACGACCCGGTCGACGGTCCAGAAGCCGGCGGCGCAGCCCATGGCCACGGTCACCCAGCGCTCTGCCAGCCACTGACCCCGCACCCACAGCCGTCGCACCAGCCAGCCGATGGCCAGCATCACCGCGATCACGCCGAGCTGGCCGGCTTCGATGCCGAGATTGAACAACAGCAGTGAGCTGGCGAGTTGATCCCGCGGCAGCCCGATGTCGGCCAGCGCGCCCGCGAAGCCGAAGCCGTGCAGCAGCCCGAAGCCGAACGCCATGAGCCAGGGCGCGGCCCGGGTGATGGGCGAGCGCACCGCCTGGGGCATCATCAGTTCCCGGGCGAGAAACAGGATCGACAAGGCGATTACCGCCTCTACCGGGCCCTGGGGCAGCGTCACCAGCTGCAGCACGGAAAGCGCCAGGGTGATGCTGTGGGCGACCGTGAACGCGGTCACCGCCTGCACCAGCGGCCAGGGAGCACGAATGAACAGCACCAGGCCGACGACGAACAGAATGTGGTCCGGGCCGAGCAGCAGGTGCTCGAGGCCCAATAGAAAGTAGCCGGCCGCGGCAGGTCTGGGATCGGCGAGATCCAGCCGCGGATTCGCCGGCCTGAGGATCTGGCTGACGACGTCGCCGTTCAGGTAGACGATGCGCACCATCACATCGGTGAGGGTGGCGCTGAGACCGCTGATGGCCAGCTCGCCGGAGCGCAGATCGCAGGTCGTGCGCCAACTCTCCACCAGCGCCGCGCCGGTGTGCTCCGGCGCCGCCGTGGGCACCAGGGTGCAGCCCCCCGGCAGCAGCGGCCCGATGGCCAGGCGGCGGTCGAGCAGCGTCGGCTGCTTCCACAGCACCTCGAACTCCGCCGGCGCCACCTCCTGCAGTTGCAGGTAGGCCGGACGCACTTCATGAGCGTGAGCGTACCCTCCGATCAGCATCAGCATCAGCATCAGCATCAGCATCAGCCGCGGCAGGCCGGCGGCAACGTTCACGGTATGACGATCTCGTAGCGTTCCCGCAGCGATTGATAGAAGGTTTCGCTGGCGCGCTGACGTTGCTCCTGTTGGTGATCCAATGCCACCCGCTGCGCTACCTCGTCGAAGCCGAGCGGGCGGGACGGCTGGCGGCCCTCCAGGTGGATCAGGTGCCAGCCGTACGCCGACGCCACCGGCCCGCGCCAGTCTCCGAGGGTCAGATCGCGAAGCGCCGCCGCGAACTCCCGGCCGAACAGCTCGCCGATCTCCCGTTGCGAGCGCTCGACGTAGCGTTGCCGCAGCATGAAGGGGTCGCCCTCCGAGCCATCCGCCAGGGCGGCGAGGGCGTCAGCGTGCGCTCGTTCGCGCCGGTCGCTGCTGAAGTAGCGGTGGGTGAAGGTGAACCGCTCCGGCTCCGCATAGCGTTCGGCGTGATCGGCATGATAGGCGCGCAGAGTCTGCTCGTCCGCTGCCCGGTTGCCGTTCAGGTCTTCGCCGAGAAAGGCGAGCTTTTGCGCCAGTCGGCGCCGGACGATGACGTCGTTTTCGTCCAGGCCCAACGCTCGAGCTTCCCGATAGTAGATCTCTTCCCGAATCCATTGCTCGATCAGGGCGGCGAGTTCGTTTTCGTTGGGCGGCCTGCCCATCTGCGCCTGCCACTGATCGCTGATCCGGGCCACTTCCGCGTTGCTCACGAGGATGCGCTGGTCGCCTTCTCCGCCGAATCGCTCGGCGACGACGAACAGCCCGGCGCCAACCAGCAGAAAGTAGAGCAGCGGCTCCTGCAGCGCCCGTCGGAGCGCGCGCATCAGTTCATCTCGAAACCGCCGGCGACCGCGAGGCTGACGCCGGTGATGTTCGCCGCGTTGGCCAGGAACAGCGCAGCCTGCCCCATGTCGGCAGGCGTCTGCGGCCGGCCGAGCGGAATGGTGTCGCGCATGGCGCGCTCGAAATCGGCGGTCTTCTCCAGCGGGTCGGTGGTGTTGCTCGGCAGCAGATGTTCCAGCCACATGGCGGTGCCGACCATGCCGGGACAAATGGCGTTGACGCGGATGTTTTCGCTTGCCAGTTCAGCAGCCAGCGATTGGGTGATGCCGATGGCGGCAAATTTGGAGCCGCAGTAGGCGGCCATGTTGGGATAGCCTTTCTTGCCGGCGATGGACGCGGTGTTGACGATGGCGGCATGGGCCGACCGGCGCAGCGCCGGCAGGGAGGCGCGGGTCATGAGGAAGATGCCCTTCACGTTGACGGCGAAGATCTGCTCCCAGTCCTGCTCGGAAAACGTCTCGATGGCGCCGGATTGCACCACGCCAGCGTTGTTCACCAGCACGTCGAGGGCGCCGTAGGCAGCCAGCGTGGCCTGCACGGCGGCCTCACAACTCGCGGCGTCGGTGACGTCAACCTCGGTGGCGCGGATCTCCCCGGCGCCGGCGCGTTCGGCGGCCGCCTGCTGCAGGGCGTGCTGATCCGCCAGTTGGTAGTTCCAGTCTGCAGCGCGGGCACCCAGGTCGGCGATCATCACCCGCGCGCCGGCGCCGAGAAAAGCCTCGGCGATGCCCAGGCCGATGCCTCGGGCGCCGCCGGTGATCAGCACCACGCGATCTTTCATCTTCATCCTCCCCAGGTTGCGATTGGGAGGATTGTACCCTTTTGCCTACCGGTTGGTTCAGGCGGCGAACTTCTCCAGGTGGTAGTCGGCGTTACCGAACTGGGTGTCGATCACCAGCATGCGTTTGAAGTAGTGGCCCACGGCCAACTCTTCCGTCATGCCCATGCCGCCGTGCAGCTGCACCGCATTTTCGCCGATGAAGGTGCCGGCCTTGCCGATCAGGTGCTTGAGTGCGTGAACGGTTCGTTGGGCGGTAGCCGGGTCGCCCAGGGCGGTCTCCAACGTGGCGCGGTACAGCAGCGACTTGCACTGCTCGTACTCCATGAACATCTCCACCATGCGATGCTGCAGCACCTGGAAATCGGCCAGGGGATGGTCGAACTGGACCCGCTCCTGGGTGTACTCCACGGTGCTCTTGTAGAGCATCTCCATGGCGCCCACGGCTTCCGCAGCCAGCGCCAGGATGCCGTCGTTGGCGACCGCCTGGAGGATCTCGAAACCGCCGTTCTGCTCGCCGATGAGCCGGTCGGCGCTGACCTTGACGTCCTTGAAGTCGATCTCCGATGCCCGCAGGCCATCCACCGTGGGGAAGTCGTCACGGCTCACGCCGTCGGCGTCGGCGTCTACCAGGAACAGGGAGATGCCGGCGGTGTCGCTCTGTCCGCCGCTGGTGCGGGCCGAAACCACGATCTGGGTGGCGGTGGCCGCATGCAGCACCATGGATTTGTGGCCGTTGAGCACGAAGCCGCCGTCGGCGGCGCGGGCGTTGGTGGCAACGTCATGCAGATCGAAGCGCGACTGCGGTTCGGCGTACGCCAATGCCAGCTGGCGGCTGCCGTCGATGACGCCGGGGAGAATTTCTCCGCGCAGGGCCGCGGCGGCGCCGCGCTTCACCGCGCCCCCGCCGAGCACGACGCTGGCGAGGTAAGGCTCGAGCACCAGGCCCCGGCCGAACTGCTCCATCACCACCATGGTGTCGATCTGGTTGCCGCCGAAACCGCCATCGGCCTCCGCGAACGGCAGCGCCAGCCAGCCGAGCTCGGCCATGTTCGCCCAGTAATCGGTGCTGAACCCCGGCGCCTTGGCGGCAAGCGCGCGCCGGCTTTCGAGATCGTAGTTCTCCTGGATGAATCGCGCGATGCTGTCCTGAATCAGTCGCTGTTCGTCGCTCAGGTCGAAATTCATCGTGATGACCTCTTGATGCCCAATACGTTCTTTGCGATCACGTCCTTCTGTACCTCGCTGGCGCCGCCGTAGATGGTGTAGGCGCGGCTGGCCAGATAGCCCGCCATGCCGCCTTTCGCGAAGTGGGGCCCAACCGGCTTGCCCCAGGCAGCGGAAAACAGGCCGCCGGCCTCCATGGTCAGCTTCTGAATGCGCTGTTGGATTTCGGTGCCCTTGAGCTTCAGGATCGACGACTCCGGCCCGGGCGCGGCGCCCGCCTGGGCGCTGGCCAGGCTGCGCAGTTCGGTGAACTCGGCGGCCAGCAGGTCGATTTCCAGTTCCGCCACCTTGGCACGGAAGGCGCCGTCGTCGAGCAGGGTGCCGTTGCCGCGCTTCACGCTGCGGGCGTTTTCCTTCAAACCTTCGAGCGCCACCAGCGAGCGCGACAGGCCGGCAAGGCCGGTGCGCTCGTGCTGCAGCAGGCCCTTGGCGTAGGTCCAGCCTTTGCCTTCTTCGCCGATGCGGTTTTCCACCGGCACCTTGACGTCGGTGAGGTAGACGGTGTTCACCGAGTGGGCGCCACCCAGGGTGATGATCGGTTTGACCTCGATGCCTGGCTGCTTCATGGGGAACAGCAGGAAGGTGATGCCCTCCTGCTTCTTGCCGGAATCGTCGGTGCGGGTCAGGCAGAAAATCCAGTCGGCGATGTGGGCGGCCGTGGTCCAGATTTTCTGGCCGTTGACCACGTAATGACTGCCGTCTGCGGACAGCACGGCCTTGGTCTTGAGGGCCGCCAGATCCGAGCCGGCACCCGGTTCGGAGTAGCCCTGGCACCAGTTCACCGTGCGTGCGCGGATGTCGGGCAGGAACCGCTGCTGCTGCTCTTCATTACCGTAGCCCATGATGATGGGGGCCACCATGCCGACGCCGAAGGGCATGTCCCAGGGCAGCGTGGCGCGCGCCGTCTCCTGCTCCCAGATGTAGTGCTGCGACGGTGACCAGCCTGGGCCGCCGAACTCCTTCGGCCACTTGGGAACATCCCAGCCGCCTTTCTCCCGGGCCTTCTTGAACCAGTCGAGCCGCCACTGGGCGTAGTCTTCACCGGGCTTGTAGGCGTTCTCGGTGAAGAAGCTGCGCACCTCGTCGCGAAACTTCAGATCCTCTGCGCTGAGCTCGATATCCATGGAAAATCTCGCAGTTGCTTGGGGTTGGATTGTGGCGATCCGGAGCCCGAAGCTTACTCAAATCTAGAATCTATTACTAGAACCAGATTCTAGTTATGCTTCGGTCTCCGGGCCGCTGGTGGGCGCGGGGCAAGGGGGGTACATGAAAGACAGAAGCGAGCGCAAGCTCGAGCCCAGGGCGGCTACTGTGGCGCGGCGAGCCAGCGTGCTGCGGGCGGCGCTCGACTGCTTTACCCGCAACGGCATCGATGCCACCACCATCGGCGACATCCAGAAATCGGCGAGCTGCAGCGTCGGCAGTCTGTATCACCACTTCGGCAGCAAGGAAGGCATAGCTGAAGAGCTGTTCATCGAAGGCATTGGCCGCTTCAACCA
Organism: Pseudomonadales bacterium; assembly: GCA_047920935.1. GTDB lineage: Bacteria > Pseudomonadota > Gammaproteobacteria > Pseudomonadales > Azotimanducaceae > UBA7803. The sequence continues at coordinate 16,468 of JBLRXD010000025.1, forward strand.
GGGCATGGTGCGCCGCCTGCGTCGCGCCGATGGGGCGGAGGAGAGTGTCAAGGCGGTGGTGCGGTTCTATTGCGACTGGTCGACCCGTAACCGCGCCCTGGCCAGCTACCTTCACTCCCGTGACATCGACTTTTCGGCGGACGCGCGCGAGCGTCTCAAGCAGGTCTACAGATCGTATATCGGCGAGGTGTTCGGCTGGTTCGCGCCGTTCGTCGCCAGCGGTGAGATGCGCGCGCTACCGGCGGATGCTTACGTGCCGCTGATCAGCGGGCCGATTCAGGAGTACGTCAGGCGCTGGCTGTCCGGTCATTACGAACGGCCTCCCGGGGCGATGAAGGAGTTGTTCGCCGACGCGGCCTGGAGAGTGATGCGGCGCTAGTGCGATTACGGCTCCTCGGTGTCCGTCGGGGCGAATACGAAGACGCCGAAGCGCACGTAGGGGTGGCGCACCGGGTCTCCCGGGGAGGTGGTCTGGGGTATCTCCTGACGCACGGCAGGTATGCTCTTCAGGTAGTCGGCGATGGCCGTCAGGTCCCTGTTGCTGAGCGCGCCGTAATTCGGCCATGGCATGACCGGCAAGCGTTGATGCCCATCCGTGCCGACGCCCGTGGTCAGCGCGCGGACGATGTCCCGGCGCGTCCAGTTGCCAAGGCCCGTCTCCTTGTCCGGCGTCAGGTTGGACGAGAACACCAGGCCTGGCCGCTGTTCGTCGTCCGCGCCAGCATAGGCGATGCCGATCTGCGAGCCGGCGAGGTACGGCCCTGAGGGCTCGTTCCCCAGCAGGTAGCCCTGGGTATGACAGCGCCCGCAGCCCAGCAGGTTCACCAGGTACTCGCCACGCTGCACCGAGGTCTCGCGCGCCGCGGCTGGCGCCGCGAGGAGCATGCTCAGCAGCGATGCTGCGATCAGGGGGAAGGCACGGACACGGCTGCGCATCATGTAGCTCTCTTGTGGATCGGTACCAGACTGCCAGAGCGCGGGCGCCGAGGCTAGGCCCGCGGCCGCTCCCGTGCAATCCAGAGCCCCAGCAGGATTACCGCCAGGCCCACCACCGAGGTGGCGTGAATGGTCTCGCCGAGCGCGGTGCCGATGAGCACCAGCGACAGGAACGGCGCCAGAAAGATCAGCTGACCGATGCGTGCCGCGTTCGCCGTCCTGCGCAGCGCCTGCTGCCACAACAGAAACGTGATGCCCATTTCGATCAGCCCGACCCAGGCGCCGTAGCCCAGCGTCTGCCAGTTGAGCGGTGGCAGCCCGGGGCCGAGCCAGCAGGCCACCGCTACCATGGGCGTTGCGAGCAGAAAGCTCCAGGCCATGAGCGCGACCGCCGGCACGGTGGAGCGGGTGTTGCTCAGCCAATAGCCTGCCCACAGCACGGTGGATCCCAGCGCCAGCGCGACCCCGAGCCAGTCCACCTGTGGCCAGGCATCGATGCGGCCCTGGGACAGCAGCACCAGAACGCCCAGGTAGCTGATGCCGATGCTGCCCAGCGCGCGGCGGGTCAGCGGTTGCTTCAGCACCGGCACGGCGAGCAGCGCCAGGGTAATGGCCCAGGTGTAGTTGAGCGGTTGGGCGATCTGCGCCGGAAGGCGCTGGTAGGCGGCGAACAGCACCAGATAGTAGAGGAACGGGTTCAGCAGCCCGAACCAGGCTCCCTCCATGAGCACCCGGGGCCCCGGCCGCCAGTTGCCGGTGACGGTCGCGACCGCGGCGAACAGCAGCGTGGATACGACCGTGGCAATCAGCAGCAGCTGCAGCGGCGCGAGGATCGCCAGCCCGAGCTTGAAAGCCGTGGCGACCGTGGACCAGGCCAGCACCGCCGCCAGGCCGTAGGCCAATGCGGCACGCTCGTCGATGCCGGTGGGCGCGCTCATGGCAGGCTCGGACAGCACTGGCGGGAGCCGTCGGTTGATGGTTCCATGAAAGCCTTGAGCGAGACGAGGGCCAAGCTGCCATGTTGTGCAATGACGATCTGCGTGCGCGTATCCGCGCCAATCTGGCGGGCTTCGAGGCTCGAGTGGTCGAGGTGGACAAGGGCCATCGGGCCGCGGTCGCCGTCACCGTCACCGACGTTGGCTTCGGCGCCGATCTGCCGGGGTTGCCCAGTCATGATGCCTGGGCGTCGCTGGCGGCGCTGATCCTCACGCGCCGCTCGGCCAGCCTGCGGCGCCATCCGGGCCAGTGGGCCTTCCCCGGCGGCCGCGTCGACCCCGGCGAAACCGCAGTGGCGGCAGCGCTGCGCGAGATGCACGAAGAGGTGTCGGTGGATCTTGCCGAGGCGAGCGTGCTCGGCCGTCTCGACGATTTCGTCACGCGCTCCGGTTTCGTCATGACGCCCATCGTGGTGTGGGGCGGTCCGGGGCTGGACATGTGGCCGAATCCCCAGGAGGTGGCTTCGGTGCATCGTATTCCACTCAGCGAGTTTCTCCGCCAGGACGCTCCGCGGCTGGACGCGACGGAGGCTGGCGAGCACCCGGTGTTGCGCATGCCCGTGGGTGACGATCACATTGCAGCGCCCACGGCAGCCATCATCTACCAGTTTCGCGAGGTTTGCCTGCTGGGAAGGCCGACCCGGGTCGGTCATTTCGAGCAGCCGGAGTTTGCCTGGCGTTGACGCAGGCCCGCCTCAGTCGCCATCCATGGGGGAGCCATGATCGTCGATGGCGTGGTCGACGTCGTCCTCGGGGGGAGACTCGGTAACTTCCGCCACCTCGGCTTCGATGCCGATGTGGAAGGTGGCGTATCCGGGCATGACGAACTGATCGAGCGCCATGCCGATCACGCGCCCCTGGAAGGGCGAGAGAATCTCGTTGGTGGCGTTGCTGATCGGATCGATCACCGTACCCAGCAGATCGCCCGGCTTGACCCGCCGCCCCAGACGCACCGCGCCTGCGAGGATGCCGCCGTGATCGGCACGAACCCAGCGCGATTGATAGTAAACGGGCTCCGGATTGCCCCACAGGCTGCGCCGGTTGTACATGCCGAGGGTGTCGAGCAGCGTGAAGATGCCTTTGACGCCATGGCTGACAGCGTCTTCCTGAACCTGCATGGGCATGCCCGCCTCCAGGGTTACCGCCGGGATGCCGGCGGCGGTGGCGGCATCGCGTAGGGTTCCCTCGGCGCCGCCACTGTGCAGGATCACCGTCGAGCCGAATCCCTGGGTGAGAGCGACCACTTCGGGAACGTTCAGATTGGCGCGCAACTGCGGCAGATTGGTGCGATGGAACGAGCCGGTGTGCAGATCCACCAGCGCGCTGCAGTGCTCGATGACCTGGCTGAACAGAGAGTGGGCGATGCGTGACGCGGAGCTTCCCGTGGGGTTGCCGGGGAAGAACCGGTTGAGATCGCGACGGTCGGGGAGATAGCGTGAATTGCGGTGAAACCCCTGCAGGTTGACGATGGGAACCCCGACCACGGTGCCCGTCAGACGCTTCGGATCGATGTCGTGCAGCACCCGCCGCACCGTCTCGATGCCGTTGAGTTCGTCGCCGTGCACGGCGGCCGTGAGACAGAGGGTGGGGCCGGGCTTGGTGCCATTGGCCACCAGTACCGCCGACGGGATCGCGTTGCCGGTAAAGGTTTCCGTTGGTGTCCATGTCAGGCGGCTGAAGGTGCCCGGGGCGACCCGCTCGCCCAGCATGAAGAACGATCCGTCCGATTCAGCTTCATCCGTGCCGTCCGGGGCCTCCGTGGATTCCGCGTAAGCTTCGTCAATCTGCTCTTCGCCGTCGGCGTGCGCAGCGGGCGGGTCCGCATCCGCGGCCGTTCCCATGGGTGCATCCAGCAACGTCAGCTCGGGGGTGATCGTCGGCACCGGCAGCGGATCCGGCGGTGGCGGTGGCAGTACGGTCACCTCGGGCCGAATCCGCGGAACCTCGAGAAATGCGATCGGCAGCGGGTCGAGAGTCGCGGCTCGCGCGACTTCCGCCGGCGGCTGGCAGGAGGCGGCGGCGCTCAACCCCAGTACAGCAAGCAGGATCCGCCCGATACGGGCTGACGGCCCCATGGCAGGGCCTTCAGGGCGGGTGGTGTTCCTGCTACGGTTGCTCATGGCTGCGGGCATAGAAAACCACATATTTCAACATTATACGCAGGAAACCTAAACGAAGCGCAAGCCGCTTCGGGCCAGATCGACGGCCTCGCTCGGTGCTCGTGCGGTTGTAGCACCCCGGGGGCATCAGGAATGTGATCCCGGCCACATCACGCAGTGTAGTCAATCTCTGATGGCTGCATCTGACCTGCGTCCGCCTTGCATTGCCCGTGCCGGTCCAGTCGTGCGGGCCCGACGTTGACCGCTTGGGGTGATTTGCCCAAACTCCTGGCTTCCATTCACCACCGCAAAGGAAAAACCATGCCGATCAAAGAAGGCGACAAGCTGCCAGAAGCAATCATGCACATCATGAAGGATGGCCGGCCAACTCCAGTCAGCACCGACGATCTCTTCAAGGGCAAGAAAGTGGTGGTTTTCGCCGTGCCCGGCGCCTACACGCCGACGTGCTCCCAGGCGCATCTGCCGGGGTTCGTCGTGAACGCCGACAAGCTCAAGGAAAAGGGCGCCGACAGCATCGTTTGTCTGTCGGTAAACGATGCTTTCGTCATGGACAGCTGGGGCAAGGACAAGAATGCCGAGCAGTTGCTCATGGTCGGTGACGGCAATGGCGAGTTCACCCGCAAGCTCGGCCTGGAAATGGACGGCAGCGGCTTCGGTCTCGGTACCCGCTCCCAGCGCTACGCCATGGTGGTGGAAGACGGCGTGGTGAAGAAGCTGGCGGTAGAGGAGCCGGGCAAGTTCGAGGTCAGCAAGGCCGAGGCTATGCTCGACGCCCTGTAAGCTCGCCGGGGCCTACGCGCCGGCAGCCGGCGCGATGGGCCTGATCAGGCATTCCTGAGCGGCGGTTGCCACCAGCTCGCCTTCGCGGGTGAAGAATTGCCCGCGCACGAACCCCCGGGCGCCGCCGGCATTAGGTGATTCCTTGGCGAACAGCAGCCACTCGTCGGCGCGGAACGGCCGGTGAAACCACAACGAATGATCGAGGCTCGCCCCCTGAATGGACTGGCGCATGAGGTTGCGGCCGTGGGGGAGCATCGATGTGCTCATGAAGTCGAGGTCCGACATGTAGGCGAGCACCGCCAGATGGGCCTCCGGGTCGTCCGGCAGCGGATCCCGGGTGCGCAGCCAGGTGTGCTTCACCGGCACGTGGGTGCCTTCGTCGGTCATCAGGATGCGTTCCACCTGTTTGCTCTCGATGGCTTCGAAGCGAAACGCGAACCGCGCCACCTCGGGTCGCGCTTTCGCCATCTCCTGGTAGGCCTCTCGATCCCCCCGCAGCGCTTCCGGCGGCGGCACATCCGGCATCGGCGTGGCGTGGCTCAAGCCCTGCTCCTGCTTCTGCCAGGACGAGCTCATGTTGAAGATCGCCCGGCCGTGCTGAATCGCCACCACGCGCCTGGTGCTGAAGCTCTTGCCGTCGCGGATGCGGTCGACGTCGTAGAGGATCGGCACGTTCCAATCTCCTGGCCGCAGGAAGTAGGCGTGGATGGAGTGCAGCTGATGCGCGGCTTCCACGGTCCGATAGGCGGCGGCGATGGCCTGGGCCAGTACCTGGCCGCCGAAGACGTGCTCGGTCTTGTGATTCTGACCGCGGTAGAGATTGGTTTCGATGCGTTCGACGTCGAGGATGTCGAGAATTTCTTTGAGTACCGGATTCATGCTGCGGTGGTGGCCAGGCGGACGAGCTGGCATTCTAACGGATCGCGGGTGGAAAGGAGGGGCCATGAAGCTGGTGCGTATCTATACCGGGGGCGACGGGCGCTCGCATTTCGAGGACGTCACCCTGGAGCTTGCCGACCACGGCCCCATGGGGCGAATCTCCGAGTTGTGGCGCGGCAAGGGCGTGCTGTTCCGCGAGGTAGACGGCGACTACGCGCTGGGTTTTCACAATGCCCCACGGCGCCAGTTCGTGATCAACCTGACGGGTTCGGTCGATATCGAGGTAGGTGATGGCAGCGTGCGCCGCTTCGGGCCGGGCGAGATCCTGTTGGCGGAAGACACCACCGGTGAAGGCCACATCAGTAGAGCCGTGGGTGGTGAGCCCCGGCAATGCCTGTTCATCCCCCTGAACGATTGATTCGAACCCCAACGTGGGAGCGCTCTCCAGAGCGCGATTGGCCACCGCCACCCTTACCCCTACCATAGCGTCCGTCCCACAGCCGGTAACCCAGCCCATGCTTCAGTTGGCGCCAACCGCCCTCGACAGACGCGGCGTCCTGCTGGCGCTCGCCGCCTACGGTTCGTGGGGCGTTGCACCGGTGTATTTCAAGCTGCTGGTGCAGACCACGCCGATGGAAGTGGTCGCCCACCGGGTGTTGTGGTCTGCCGTGGTGCTGGTGCTGCTGATCCTGCTGCGCGGTCAGTGGGGCGCCCTGTTGGCCCTGACGCGTCGCCAGGTGGGATGGCTGGCGATCAGCGGCGGCCTGATTTCCCTCAATTGGCTGCTGTACGTGTGGGCGATCTTCGATGCGCGCATGCTCGAGGCCAGCCTCGGCTACTTCATCAACCCGTTGGTGAACGTGTTGCTCGGGGTGCTTTACTTCAAGGAGTGGCTGCGTCCGGCGCAGAAAGTGGCGCTCGTTCTCGCCGCCGCGGGCGTCGCCAATGAGGTGCTGGCGGTTGGCGTGGTGCCTTGGGTGGGTCTGGCTCTGGCTGTCAGCTTCGGTCTGTACGGGCTGGTGCGCAAGTGGCTGGCGGTGGATTCGGCGGTGGGCCTGGGGGTGGAAACCGCATTGGTGCTGCCGCTTGCGCTGGTATACCTGATTTACGCCGGCATGGCCGGCGAGGGCGCGTTGCTGCGCGCTGTGCCCGCCGAGATGGCGCTGCTGGCGCTGTCGGGTCCAGTCACGGTGATTCCCCTGGTGTGCTTCGCTGCGGCAGCGCTGCGCCTGCCCCTCAGCGTGCTGGGTTTTTTTCAGTACCTGGCGCCGTCGGCCATGCTGCTGCTGGCGGTGTTCGTCTATGGCGAAGCGTTCCGGGCATCGCAATTGATCACCTTCGGCTGCATCTGGCTGGCGCTGCTTACCTTCTCCGGTGAAGCTTTGTATCATCAACGACGGCTGCAACGGCAACTCGAGCGTCCATTCTCCGGGGGGAGCGCTGCATGATCGTTCTGCATACCATGGAACGGGCTTATCCCTGGGGTACGCTGCGTTCGACCTTTTCCAGCAAGACCAAGGTGGTGTTGGAAGAAAAGCACCTGCCGTATCGGGTAGAGCGGGTGAAGATCGGCGACATCTGGAAAAAGACGCCCGAAGTGCTCGAGAAGAACCCGCTCGGCAAGGTCCCCTGGATCACCGACGGTGAGACCCGCATTTACGACTCCACCGTCATCAACGAATACCTCGATGAGCGCTACCCCGAGCCGCGGTTGCTGCCCGACGACGCGCTGGCGCGGGCGCGGGTGCGCGCTCTGGAAAACTATGGTGACGAGATCGTGCTGTCGGGCGCCGTCCCCCGCATCTGGATGCCCTGGTGGTCGAAGCCGGAGCAGCGCAATCAGGAAGACATGGCCCAGGCGCGCGACACGCTCAAGGCGCGCGCGTTGCCGTTTCTCGAGAAGACCCTCGAGGGCCGTGAGTACGTTGCCGGAGCCTTCACCCTGGCGGACGCGCCCTACATGGCGCTCGCCATGGTGCTGCAGGTAGACGGCATGAACCTCGACGGGTTCCCCAACTTCGCCGCCTATCTGCAGCGGCTGCGGGCTCGGCCGAGCTATCGGGCCATCGATCCCAACACTTCAATTGAGCAATCTTCAGGAACCGCTGCATGAGCGAACTCACAGGAAAAGTCGCCTTCATCACTGGCGCCGGGTCGGGTATCGGCCGCGGCATCGCCGAGCGTCTGGCGCGCGACGGGGCCGACATCTTCATCGTCGATATGGATAAGGAAGGCGCCGAGATGACGGCGAACCTGGTGACCCAGCTCGGCCGGCGGGCGGTGACGTTCAAGGCCAACGTCGCATCGCAGCAGCAGATGCAGGCCGCGGCGGCCGCCTGTGTGGCGGATCTGGGGCGGCTCGACATCGCGGTGGCCAATGCGGGCATCGGTCGCGGCGGTCCGCTGCTGGAACTGTCGGAGAAAGACTGGCACGACCAACTCGACGTCAATCTCACCGGCGTGTTCCTCACCGTCCAAGCGGCCGCTCAGCAGATGGCCAAA
>JBLRXD010000026.1:0-24127 GCA_047920935.1 Pseudomonadales bacterium
TCAGCGCAGCAGTCGCAGCGGCGAGCCGCCCGGCAGCGGACGCACGCCGCACAGGCGCAGCAGCAGATCTTCCAGCGACAGCCAGGCGTCGCCGGGAATCTGGCCCTTGCCCTGGGCGTCCACCAGAGCGCACTCCGCCAGCACCCGACCCACGGCCTCGCCCGAGCCCAGGCGCTGCAGGAAGCTCTGCACCAGGCGCTGCCGCTGCGGCGGCATGCCGCCACCGCCCGAACCCATGCGGCGTAACTGAGACGTCAACGCGCCGAGCACGGCGAACGGGGCGATGCCCTCCTGCCGCAGGCTCTGGGCGATGCGACTGACCCGGGCGCCGTCACCGGCCATCGCGGCATCGATCAGCTTGAAGGTGTCGTAGTGGGCCGAGTCGTCGAGCACGGTCTGCAGAGCCTCGACGCTGATGGGGGCCGGCAGCCCGGCAAGTTCCAGGGCCCTGAGCTCCTGTACGGCGGCCAGCAGATTACCCTCCACCCGCTCCGCCAGCAGCGCCAGCGCAGCCGGTTGCAGGGTCAGGCCCGCGGTCTGCGCCCGCGCGGCGAGCCAGCGCGGCAACTCCTGGATCTCCACCGGCCAGATCACCACCATCACGCCGACACGCTCCAGCGCCTTGAACCAGGCGCTGCTGCGTTGCTTACCTTCGAGCCGGGTGGTGCGGATCAGCAGCAGGGTTTCCTGCGCCGGATGCTCGGCGTAGCGGCGCAGCACTTCGGAAGCGTCACGGTCGAACTTGGCGCTCGGCACGCGCACATCGATGATCCGGCGATCGGCGAACAGCGACATGCTGGCAGCATCCTGAATCACGTCGTTCCAGTTGAAGCCTGCTTCGGCGTGGAGCACGGAGCGGTCGCCAAAGCCCGCCTTGCGGGCCGCGGTGAGGATGGCATCACAAGCCTCCTCCACCAACAGCGTCTCCTCGCCGGAGACGAAGTACACGGGGGCGAGGGTACCCCGCAGATGGCCAGCCAGATCCGCGGCCTTAAGTTGCATCGCCCGACCCGACGACGGCGTTGATGGAGCGAATGATCTGCTGCACCAGATCGTTCTGCATCTCTCCCTCGAGCAGCGCCTGCTCTTCGCGGGTGCCCACCACGTTGTCCCGGTCGACCCGGAACACGCGAGCGCGCTCGAGCCACTGGGGGGCCACCAACTGCCGGCCCTCTGGGTCCGTGACTTCATAAAGCACTGACAGGATGGTCTCGTACTCGGCGGCGCGGGCCTGTTCCGATACCGTGATGCTGCGGCGCTCGCTGCGCGAGTCCATCAGCCGCACCACCACCTGGGCTTCGGCCGGGGTGGCCGCTTCGCGGACGTTCGCCTGGCGCAAACCCTGGCGAAGCGGCGCCTCCAGCGGGTTGTGCATGTCGCTGGTGACGTACGCGGAGTCGATGGCGGCAGCCATGTCCCAGCCCCGCAACTGGAAGCCGCAGGCGCCAACGGCGGCGGCTACTACCACCAGCGCCATGGCACGCAATGGGATCGTCATCTGTTCAGCCCACCACGATGTTGATGAGTTTGCCGGGTACGCTGATCACCTTGCGCACCGTCTTGCCGTCGAGGAACCGCACCACGTTGTCGTTGCCGAGCGCCGTCTCCCGGGCCTCCTCCTCGCTGGCATCTGCAGCCACCGCCACCCGGCCGCGAACCTTGCCGTTGACCTGAACCACCAGTTCGATGGTGTCCTGCACCAGCGCGGACTCATCGACCTGGGGCCAGCGGCATTCCACCAGCAGGCTCTGCTCGCCCAGCGCCTGCCACAGCTGCTGGGTGACGTGGGGAGCGATGGGCGAGAACACCAGCACCGCCACCTTCAGCGCTTCGTGCACGGCGGCGCGATCGTGAGCGTTCGCCGGCGTCAGCCGGCTGACCGTGTTGGTGAGCTCGTGCACGGCGGACACCACGGTGTTGAAGGTCATGCGGCGGCCGTAGTCGTCATCGGCCCGCTGCAGGGTCTCGTGGGTCTTGCGGCGCAGCTCGCGCCCGATGTCGGTCAGCTGCTCCGGCTGCAGCGCCGGCACCCGGCCCGCGGCCAGATGATCGTGGACCAGCGTCCACAGGCGACGGCAGAACCTGGCCTGGCCCTCGACGCCGGCCTCGCTCCACTCGAACGACTGATCCGGCGGCGCGGCAAACATCATCGCGGTGCGCACCGCGTCGGCACCGTATTTGTTCAGCAGCGCCTGGGGATTGCCGGCGTCGCCCGACGATTTGGACATCTTGCGGCCGTCCTTCAACACCATGCCGAGCATCAGCAGCCGGGTGAACGGTTCGTCGGATTTGACCAGACCGTGGTCGCGCATCAGCTTGTGGTAGAAGCGCGCGTACAGCAGGTGGAGGATGGCGTGCTCGATACCGCCGACGTAATGATCCACCGGCGTCCAGTAATCGGCGCGCTCATCGACCATGGGGCTGTTGGCATCCGGGCAGGCGAAGCGGGCGTAGTACCACGACGACTCCATGAAGGTGTCGAAGGTGTCGGTTTCGCGGCGGGCATCGCCCCCACAGCTTGGGCAGCTCACCCGATAAAAGCTCTCCATGGTGGTGAGCGGCGAGCGCACGCCCTCGAACTTCACGTCGGTGGGCAAAACCACCGGCAGCTGCTCTTCGGGTACCGGCACGATGCCGCAATCGGCGCAATGGATCATGGGGATCGGGCAGCCCCAGTAGCGCTGCCGGGAGACGCCCCAGTCCCTGAGCCGGTAGTTGGTCTTGCGGCGGCCGAGCCCCTTGGCCTCCAGCGCCGCCGCGATGGCGTCGAACGCGGCGGCCGAGGTGAGGCCGTCATAATCGCCGGAGTTCACCAACTGCCCGGGCGCGGTGAACGCCGCCTGGTCGAGATCGCAGAGCTCATCGCCCAGCGGCTCGATCACCTGCCTGATGGCGATGCCGTACTTGCGCGCGAACTCCCAGTCGCGCTGGTCGTGGCCGGGCACCGACATAACGGCGCCGGATCCGTACTCCATGAGCACGAAGTTGGCGACCCAAACCGGCACCGCCTCGCCGCTGAGCGGATGGGTCACGGTGAGTTCGGTGGCCACGCCCTCTTTCTCGAGGGTGGCCATCTCGGCCTCGGCGGTCTTCAGGTTGCGGCAGCGCTCAATGAATTCCGCCACCTGAGGGCCGTGTTCCGCCGCCCGCCGCGCCAGCGGATGCTCCGCGGCCACCGCCACGTAGGTGGCGCCGAGCAGGGTATCGGGACGCGTGGTATATACCGTCAGCACCTCGTCGCCGCCGGGCACCGGAAAGTCGATCTCAACCCCTTCGGAGCGGCCGATCCAGTTGCGCTGCATGCTCTTCACCGACTCGGGCCAGCCGTCCAGAGCGTCGAGATCGGACAGCAACTCCTCGGCATAGTCGGTGATCTTCAGAAACCATTGCTGCATTTCGCGGCGCTCCACCGGCGCGCCGGAGCGCCAGCCGCGGCCGTCCACCACCTGCTCGTTGGCCAGCACCGTCTGGTCGACGGGATCCCAATTCACCACCGAACTCTTGCGGTAAACCAGCCCCTTCTCGTAGAGCTTGATGAAGAACCACTGCTCCCAGTGGTAGTAGCTGGGCTCGCAGGTGGCGAACTCGCGGCTCCAGTCGATGCCGTAGCCCAGCCGCCGCATCTGCCCGCGCATGTAGTCGATGTTGTCCCGGGTCCAGATGGCGGGCGGAATGCCGTTCTTGATCGCCGCGTTCTCAGCCGGCAGACCGAAGGCGTCCCAGCCCATGGGCTGCATGACGTTGAAACCCTTCAGCCGGTGGTAGCGGTTGATGACGTCGCCCAGGGTGTAGCAGCGTACGTGCCCCATGTGCAGCTGGCCGCTGGGGTACGGAAACATGGCCAGGCAGTAGAACTTCTCGCCCGCAGCCGCCTCGCTGGCTTCGAAGGTCTTCGCCTGATCCCAGGCCTGCTGGACTGCCTGTTCGACGGTGTGCGGATCGTAGGTCGCGCTCATGGCCTCGCAGCTTCAAGAAAATTGGCGCGCAAGGATACCACCGACCGGCCCTAACGATCGCCCACGGCCGGATCGCCAGAGGAAGGCTTGCCCACGATGCGTGCGCGAAACTGCCGGCCCTTGATCTTCTGGGCGTTCAGCTGCCGCACGCCATGCGCCGCCTGGTCGCGCTTCACGGCAACGTAGCCGTTGTTGTCGAACAGGTCGATCTTGCCGACCGCGTCTCCGGGGATGCCGCCGGCCGCTGTGAGCGTCCCCAGCAGATCGCCGGGGCGCAGCTTGTGCTTGCGGCCGCCGTTGATCTCCACGGTAAGCATGACCGGGGTCAGCGTGGCGGGCGATTGGCCGCCGGCCGGAACCTCGCACTGCTGCAGCTCCACGCCGGGCAGCTGCGCCTCGATGGCGTGCAGCCGCGGCAGCTCGCGGCCGGCCACCAGGCTCACGGCGATGCCGGTTTTGCCGGCGCGCGCGGTGCGGCCGATGCGGTGCACGTAGACCTCGGGCTGCCCCGGCAACTCGTAATTGAACACCGCGTCCACGTCGTCGATGTCCAGCCCGCGGGCGGCCACGTCGGTGGCCACCAGCACGCTGGCGCTGCCGTTCGAAAACCGCACCAGCACCTCGGTGCGGTCGTGCTGATCCAGATCGCCGTGCAGCGCCACGGCGGCGATGCCGCCGGCCGTGAGGGCGGCGGCCAGTTGGGCGCAATCCGCCTTGGTATTGCAGAACACCACGTTGCGCACGCCGCCCCAGGCGGCCAGCGCGCGGTGCAGCTGCTGGTCGCGATCATCGCGGCCAACCTCGCACCAGCGCTGGACGACGGCCACCGGCAACTCGTCCTCGGTCACGTCGACGAGCACCGGATCACGCTGCACCCGGGCGCTGACGTCGGCGATCGCGGGCGGATAGGTGGCGGAAAACAGCAGCGTCTGCCGCTCTGCCGGGAGATGCCCGAGGATCTGCTCGAGCTCTTCCTCGAACCCCATGTCGAGCATGCGATCGGCCTCGTCCAGAACCAGGGTGCGCAGGCCGCGCAGGTGCAGGGTTTCCTTGGTCAGGTGCTTGAGCAGCCGCCCCGGGGTGCCGACGACGATGTGGGCGCTGTGCTGCAGTGAGCCGATCTGCGGGCCGATGGGCGTGCCGCCACAGAGCGCCACCACCTTGACGTTGGCGATGGCCCGCGCCAACCGGCGGATCTCCTTGGCCACCTGATCGGCCAGCTCGCGCGTCGGGCAGACCACCAGCGCCTGAACCCGCAGCGACTGCACGTCGAGCGCCTGCAGCAGGCCCAGGCCGAACGCCGCCGTCTTGCCGCTGCCGGTCTTGGCGCGGGCGATGACGTCGCGGCCGGCGATGATCGGCGGCAGCGTCTGCTGCTGCACCAGGGTCATGTGGTGGTAGCCGAGATCGCTCAGGTTACCGAGCAGCGCCGGGTTCAGCGGCAGGGTGGCAAAGGATTCGGGCGCGGATGACATCAAACACACTCTCGTAGGGCTCAAGCCCCGTAGGAGCCTTCTCCAGAAGGCGATTTCCGGTTCATCAGGATCGTGAAGACGTTGAGGATCGCGATCTGGAGATCGCTCCTACGGCGGCGAAACTGGCGAGGATGATCAGCAGCAACGGCCAGTGCCCGAAGCGGGTGAAGGGCGTGGTGCCCTGCATCAGACCGTACTCGCCGCGCAGGGTGCCGGATTCGAACTGGGGCAGGCTGCCGCGCAGCGCGCCGGTATGGTCGATGATGGCGGTGACGCCGTTGTTGGTGCCACGGAGCATCCAGCGGCCGTTTTCCAGCGCCCGCATCTGCGCCATCTGCAGATGCTGCAGCGGGCCGATGCTGGCGCCGAACCAGGTGTCGTTGGAAATGGTGATCAGCAGGTCGGCCTCGCGCGCCTGGGCGCGAACCAGATCCGGGTACACCACCTCGTAGCAGATGGCCATGATGCCTCGATAACCGCCGAGGTCGAGCAGCGGTTGCCGCCAGGCGCCCGGCTCCGAGCGCGACATGGGCATGTCGAAAAACTCGATCGCACCGCGCAACATCGACTCCAGCGGCACGTACTCGCCGAACGGCACCAGCCGCCGCTTGACGTAGCGGCCGCTGCCCGCGCCCAGCGCCGTGGCGGTGTTGCGGAACACCACGTCGCCGCCGGGAATGCGCTCCAGCGCCGGCAGGCCGAGCACCAGCGTGGTGCCAGCGGCGCTGCCGCGGGCGTCCAGCTCGGCGAGCACTTCCGCAGCTTCGTGGGCCATGAAGGTCAGCGCGGCTTCGGGCCAGATCATCAGATCGACGCCCCAATGGGGCGCGGACAGTTCCTGATAGGTGCGCAGGATCGGCTGTCGCATCTCCGGCTGCCACTTGATCGACTGCTGCACGTTGCCCTGCACCAGCGCCACCTCGCGCCGCTGTGCCTCTTCCACCCAGGTCACCCCACCCAGCCCCCAACCCAGCAGCCACGGCAGCAGGCCTATGGTCACGGCGAGGCCCGCCCGCCGCCGCTCGCCGGCCAACAGAGCCTCGATGGCAACGATCAGCAGCGCGCTGCACAGCGCCACCAGAAAACCCATGAGCAGCACGCCACCCAAGGGCGCCCAGCCGGCCAGGGGCGTGCCGAGATGCGCATAACCCGCGTACAGCCAGGGAAACCCGGTGAGGAACCAGGTGAGCAACCACTCGAAGGCGCTGAACAACGCCGCGAACAACAACGCGTCCACCAGCGCCGAGTCGCTGCGGTAGCGGCGGAACAGCCAGCCGTTCAGCAGCGGGAACAGCGCCAGCCCGGCCACGAACAGCAGCACCAGAAACGCGGCCAGGGGCGGCGAGGCATTGCCGTAAACGTGAATGCTCACGTACACCCACGATGCCCCCACGCCATACTTGCCGACGCCGAACAGCCAGCCTGTCAGGGCGCCGCTGACCGCCGGGCGGCGCAACAGCCAGAACCAGCCGGCCAGGGCCACGATGCCGGCCGGCCAGAAATCGAACGGGGCGAAGGAGAGAGGGAACAGGGCGCCTGCGGCCAGCGCCAACAGGTAGCTCATGACAGACGCTTGACCTGCAGCAGCCGCAGCCGACGGGAGTCGGCGTTGAGCACCTTGAAGCGCAGGTTATCCAGCTCGACCACTTCACCTCGCGCCGGCAGGTGGCCGAAAGCCTTGAGCACCAGGCCACCCACGGTGTCGAACTCCTGCTCATCCAAAGCCACCCCGAAGTACTCGTTGAAGTCTTCCACGGCGGTGGTGGCCTTGACGTTGAAGGTGGTGTCATCGAGCTGCTTGATGAAGCTCTGATCGTCGACGTCGTGCTCGTCTTCGATCTCTCCGACGATCTGCTCCAGCACGTCTTCGATGGTCACCGCACCCGACACGTGACCGTATTCGTCCACCACCACCGCCATGTGGTTACGGGTGTTGCGGAACTCCTGCAGCAGCACGTTGAGGCGCTTGCTTTCCGGCACCACCGTCGCCTGACGGATGCAGTCTTTGATATCGAAGCGATCCCTGGACAGGGCCAGCGGCAGCAGGTCTTTGGCGTGCAATATGCCCTTGATGTCGTCGAGGTCGTCGCCGATCACCGGATACCGCGAGTGCTGCGACTCGATGATGGTCGGCAGCAGCACGTCGAGCGGATCGTTGGCCTTCAGATAAACCAGTTGGGTGCGGGGAATCATGATGTCCCGCGCTTGCATGTCGGAGACCTGCAGCGCTCCGAATATGGTGTTCAGCGCTTCCGCGTCCATGATCTGCCGATCCGCGGCATCACGGAGCATGGCCATCAGTTCGGTGCGATCCGATGGCTCGTCGCTGAACAGTGCAGACACCCAATCACGCAGCGTCCGCTTAGACGCCAAGTTGCCTTCGCTCATCCTTCCCCGTACGGATCGCTCATACCAAAGCCATCCAGTATCCGTATTTCTAATCGTTCCATCGCCGCCGCGTCGTCGGCAGACTGATGATCGTACCCCAAAAGGTGCAGAACGCCATGTATGACCATGTGCGCGAAATGCTCGTCATAGACCTTGCCTTGCGCCGCGGCCTCGCGCGCCACCACCTGCGCGCACACGACGATGTCGCCCCACACCAGAGCATCCGGCAGATCGATACCCGCAGGAAAGCTGAGCACGTTGGTGGGCGCGTCTTTGTGGCGATAATCCCGATTCAACTGCCGTGATTCCGCCTCGTCGACCAGCCGAACGCAGACCTCGCCAGCGGCTGCCGGTTGCCCGACGGCCTGCAGCGGCGGCGCGCACTGCAGCGCGGCCTCGCCCCAGCGGCGAATGCGGCCCGCAGGGGGCACCGGCGCCTGGGTCGCCACCTGCACGTCAACGGGCATCGCGGCCGTTGTCATCACCCGATGCCTCGAGATGGGCGGCGTAGGCTTCGACGATCTTCTGCACCAACGGGTGGCGCACCACGTCGCGGGAACTGAACACCGTGAAGCTGATGCCTTCGACCCCTCGCAGCACGTCGCGGACGTTGACCAGCCCTGACTTTTGCCCGCGCGGCAGGTCGATCTGGGTGACGTCGCCGGTGATCACCGCGGTGGAGCCAAAGCCAATTCGAGTCAGGAACATCTTCATCTGCTCGATGGTGGTGTTCTGGCTCTCGTCGAGAATGATGAAGGCATTGTTCAACGTGCGGCCGCGCATGTAGGCCAGCGGCGCCACCTCGATGACGTTGCGCTCGATGTACTTGTTCACCCGCTCGACACCCATCATCTCGTAGAGGGCGTCGTAAAGGGGCCGCAGGTAGGGGTCGATCTTCTGCGCCAGATCGCCCGGCAGGAAGCCGAGCTTTTCGCCAGCCTCCACCGCCGGCCGCACCAGCAGAATGCGCGCCACCTTCTGGGCTTCGAGCGCTTCCACCGCGCACGCCACCGCCAGGTAGGTCTTCCCCGTGCCCGCCGGGCCGATGCCGAAACACACGTCGTGCTCGCGAATGGCATTGACGTACGCAAGCTGGTTGCCGCCCCGGGGCATGACCGTCTTGCGGCCCGTGCGGATGATCCGGCCGTCCGTCGGGGCTTCCTCAGCGCTGGCGGATTCCCGGGCGAGCAGCTCGTCCACACCGGAATCCTGCAGGAACAGATGGATCACGTGGGGTTCGATGCTGTCGCCGCCGGCGGTCTCGCGGTACAGCTGAGCCAGCACGGCGCTGGCCGCCTTCAGCCGGGGCTCGGGGCCGCTCACCTGAAAGATGTTGCCCCGGTTGCGTATCAGCACGCCCAGGCGGCTCTCCAGATGCTTGAGGTTCTGATCGAACGGCCCGCACAAGGCTGCAAGGCGTTGCGAATCGTCGGGTTCCAGCGTGACTTTGGTGGTCAAAGCGACCACGGGGGATGGATCTTGGCTCAATTCAGGCCCTGCAAGTAACGACGCTCCAGCATATGAGTACGGCCAAAGGTGTCAAATGAACAATCTGTGGCATTTCGGGGAAATTTCAAGAGGCTTCGAGCCATTTGTCACGCAATCGACGTGCCGCGCAGCGTGTTGGTCAGCGCCTGGTCGATGACCACGTCGACGAACTGGCCAACGCAGTCGGCGGTCGCGGCCGGAAAGTTGACGACCCGGTTGTTCTCGGTGCGGCCGGCCAGCACCAGGCCGCCCACGCCGTCGTCGAATTTCGCCCGCCCGGTCACCAGAATGCGCTGACGGCTGCCTACCATGGCTCGAGCGATGGCGTCCGCCTGCGCACGAACCTGCTGCTGCAGGCGCTCGAGCCGCGCCTTCTTCACCGCCATTGGGGTGTGGTCCGGCAGCGCCGCCGCCGGCGTCCCCGGGCGAGCACTGTAGACGAAGCTGAACGACACGTCGAAATTGAGCGCCTCGATCAACTCCATGGTCTGCTGAAAATCCTCGTCGGTCTCGCCGGGAAAGCCGACGATGAAGTCCGACGACAGGCTGAGATTCGGTCGAACCTCGCGCAGCCGGCGGATCTTGTCGCGGTATTCCGCTGCGGTGTGGCCACGCTTCATCATCGCCAGAACACGGTCGGAACCCGACTGCACCGGCAAATGCAGATGGTCGACCAACTGCGGAACGCGGGCAAACGCATCGATCAGGCTGTCGGTGAACTCCACCGGATGGGAGGTGGTGAAGCGGACCCGGTCGATGCCGTCGACCTCGGCGACGTAGTGAATGAGTTCGGCAAGATCTGCCACGTCGCCGGCGATGGCCCCGCGGTAGGCGTTGACGTTCTGTCCGAGCAGGTTGACCTCGCGCACCCCCTGCCGGGACAGCTGCACGATCTCCCGCATGACATCGGCCACCGGCCTGCTGACCTCTTCGCCGCGGGTGTAGGGAACGACGCAGAAGCTGCAGTATTTGCTGCAGCCCTCCATGATCGACACGAAAGCCGACGGCCCATCGGCTCTGGGTTCGGGCAAGCGATCGAACTTCTCGATCTCGGGAAAGCTCACGTCGACCAGCGGCACCAGCTTCTGCCGCCCGCTCGCCGGCCGCACCGCCGCCGCGTCGATCATCTGCGGCAGCCGATGCAGCGTCTGCGGGCCGAACACCATGTCCACGTACGGCGCGCGGTTCTGAATCGCCGCGCCCTCCTGACTGGCGACGCAACCGCCAACGCCGATCACCAGATCAGGGTTTCGCGCTTTCAGCTCCTTCCAGCGACCGAGCTGGTGGAACACCCGCTCCTGGGCTTTTTCGCGGATCGAGCAGGTATTCAGGAGGATCAGATCGGCCTCTTCCGCCGATGCCACCAGCTGATAATCGTGGCTGTCACCCAGCAGATCGGCCATGCGCGACGAGTCGTACTCGTTCATCTGGCAGCCGTGGGTTTTGATGAACAACCGCTTGCTCAACCGGATCATTCCCCGCAAAGTGTGTGAATCGTCGCTTCGGCCCCTACGGGGCGCGCGAGATCGAAGCGCGAGATTATAGAGGGTTGCAATTTCCACATACACCTCTATATACGACAGTCAGCTAACCAGGTAGTTGCTTAATGCCGGACACCAGCAAGCAGATGTACAAAGTGCTGTTCCACAACCAGGGGCACATCTACGAAGTCTACGCCCGCGCCATCTACCAGAGCGATCTGTACGGATTCATCGAGGTGGAAGACTATGTCTTCGGCACCCGCAGCAAGATGGTCATCGACCCGGCGGAAGACAAGCTTCGCGCCGAGTTCGACGGCGTGCAGCGCAGCTTCATTCCCATGCATGCCATCATCCGCATCGATGAGGTGGAGAAGGAAGGGGTAGCCAAAATCACCGACAGCAAGGGCAGCAACGTGACGCCCTTTCCCATGCCCCTGCCCAGCGACGGCGGGAAATCCTGATCGTGCCGCCCCTCGGGGCGGCCGAGTCACCCTGGGCCGGGCTGCTCCACTGGGCTGAACGTCAACCCGAGAAGACCGCGTGGCGGTTTGCAGACACCTGCGTCAGCTACGGGCAACTGGCCAGCTGGGCCATCAGGGGCAGCCGCCTGCTGCGCTCCCTGGGGCTGTCCACCGGTGACGGCATTGCGGTGCTGTCTCCCAATCACCCCCATTCCCTCGCCGTTTACTGGGCTGCCCAGTTCGCCGGGCTGTACTACACGGCCATCAGCGTGCAGTTCCAACGAGGCGAAGTGCAGCACATTCTCGAAGACTGCGACGCCAAGGCGCTGATTCTGGCCGGCAGCCAGGCCGACAAGGCGACCGGCGCGCCCCAGCAGCTGCGCATCGATATCGACCGGTGGCTGGAGATGATTCACCAGCAGCCGGAAACGCTGATCGCGGACGCCGCCGAGGGCGCCGAGATGCTGTACTCCTCGGGCACCACCGGCAAGCCCAAGGGAGTGCGTGCGGCGCAGCCGGGCGCGCCGCTGAACACCGTCTCCGAACTGTTCAAGCGGCGCGTCGCCCTGCACCGCATCGGCCGTGACACTGTCTATCTTTCCACCGCGCCGCTCTACCACTCGGCCCCGTTACGCTACAACAGCATGGTGATCCGCTGCGGCGGCACCAGCGTGGTGATGCCCCGCTTCGATGCGGCTACGAGCCTCGAGCTCATCGAGCGCCACGCCATCACCCACAGCCAGTGGGTGCCCACCATGTTCGTGCGGCTGCTGCGGCTGCCCGAAGACGTGCGCCACGGTCACGATCTGTCGAGCCATCGCTTGGCCGTGCACGCCGCCGCGCCCTGCCCCCCCGAGATCAAGCGCCAGATGCTGGCATGGTGGGGGCCGATACTGCACGAGTACTACTCAGGAACAGAGGGCAACGGCCAGACGGCTATCGGCCCCGAAGAGTGGCTGGAGCATCCCGGCTCCGTGGGCCGGCCGGTGCTCGGCGAGATCCACATCGTCGCCGCGGACGGCCGCGAACTACCCGCTGGCAGCCAGGGCCAGGTGTACTTCTCCGGCGGCCCGCGGTTCGAATACTACAAGGATCCGCTGAAAACGGCGGCGGCCTACGACCACCGCGGCTGGTCGACCCTCGGCGACATCGGCTACGTCGACGACGGCGGCTACCTCTACCTCACCGATCGCGCCTCGCACATGATCATAACGGGGGGCGTCAACATCTATCCCCGCGAGGTCGAGGACGTGCTCGTCGGCCATCCGGCGGTGCAGGACGCCGCCGTGTTCGGCATTCCCAACGAGGAGTTCGGCGAGGAAGTGAAAGCAGCGGTGGAGCTGGTGCGGGATGCCTCCGGCACGGCGGCAGCGGTCACCGAGCAGCTACTCATCGACTACTGCCGCGAGCGCCTGGCCCATCTCAAGTGCCCGTCGAGCATCGACTTTCACGACGCCCTGCCCCGGCACCAGACCGGCAAGCTCTACAAAGAACCGTTGAAGCGCCCCTACTGGTCGAACTGAATCAATGCGGGAACGCCCTTGATGCAGGCGCACTCGCACCGTAGGGGCGATCTCCAGATCGCGACCCCGAATCCGCTCCCACCAATGCAACCTCCAACCGCTCCCTGGCCATCTCGTCGGCAATGCGGCTGGTGGCGATTCCGCTTTCCGCCGCGCGGCGGAAGATGACCCCCAGCCGATCGGCGATGCCAGCGATGCGTTGATCGGCCCAGGCCGGATCGCGCTGGCCGAGATACTCGCGGGCGATGCTGATGACGCCGCCGGCGTTGATCACGTAGTCGGGCGCGTAGAGCACGTCGCGTGCCGCCAGCAGGTCACCGACGTCGTCGCTGGCGAGCTGGTTGTTGGCCGCCCCGGCCACCACCCGGACGCGCAAGGCGGCCACCGACTGGGCGGTGAGAGAAGCGCCCAGCGCGCACGGCGCCAGCACGTCGGCATCGGCGCCGAGCACCTCATCCACATGCAGCGCCCGGGCCTCGAAATCACCGACCGCACGAGCCACACGCTCGGGGCTGATGTCCGCCACCTGCAGTTCGGCGCCCTCTTGGCGCAGCAGAGCGCAGAGCTGCATGCCGACGTTGCCCAAGCCCTGCACTGCCACCCGCACCCCATCCAGAGTCTCGGCGCCCAGCTTCGCCTGCACCGCCGCGCGCATGCCCTGGAGCACACCTCGCGCCGTATGGGGTGAGGGATCGCCGCCAAAGCCCGCGGTGCCCAGGCCGGATACGTAGCGCGTGCTGCGAGCGACGATGCGCATGTCGGCCACCTGGATGCCCACGTCTTCCGCCGTCACGTAGCGGCCGTGCAACTCCTCCACCCAGCGGCCGAAGGTCTCCAACTGGTCGGTGGTCAGCCTGGCGCCGGCAGCCCCGAGGATCACGCTCTTACCGCCGCCGAACGGAATGTCGGCAAGCGCGTTCTTGAACGTCATGCCCCGGGACAAGCGCAGGGCGTCCTCGAGAGCGCTGGCAGCATCCGCATACGCCCAGTGACGACAGCCGCCCGCCGCCGGGCCCAGCGCGGTGCTGTGGATGGCGATGATCGCCCGCAGCCCGGAGCGGGCGTCCTGGCGGATGACGAGTTCCTCGTGGTCGGTGGCGAACGGTTGCATGACGGCCTCCTGCCGATGCTGGCCCGAAAAAGAAGCTTTTCCAGCCTGCAGAGATTAGACCTTAAGATGCGACTAATCTTCCCGAAATCAGGATTGAAAGCGTTTTGTTTGGATGCTTAATGCTTCAATATTCCATTTACCGTGAATTAAATGCTTAGATTATGAAACATCAGCAGCTCGACGCCTTCGATCGCCAGATCCTCGCCCTGCTGCAGGAAGATGCGTCGCTGTCGGCGGCCGAGATCGGCGCCCGCATCGGGCTGTCGCAGTCGCCCTGCTGGCGCCGCATCAATCAGTTGGAACAGGCGGGCTTCGTGCGTGCGCGGGTGGCGCTGCTCGACCGTCATCGCCTCGGGCTCGACGTGCTGGTGTTCGCGCTGGTCAAGCTCAACGCCCACGGGCGCCGCTCGCTGCCGGAATTCGCCGAAGCCATCCGCGGCTGCCCGGAAGTGCAGGAGTGTTTCACCCTGATGGGCGAAATGGATTTTCTGCTGCGCATCGTGGTGCCCGACGTGCAGGCTTACGAGCGGTTCTTCTTCGAGACCCTGTCGCAGCTCCCCGGCGTGCAGGAAGTGCACTCGAACATCGCCATGTCGGAAATGAAATCCACCACCAGCCTGCCGCTGTAGGGGTCGACGTCATCGGCCGCAATGTCGACGGCCGTCCTCGATGCCGTCGCATTCGGAGGGCTGGTGAGGCGTCGTGCTTCGACGCAGGCGTTTGCCGTGTGGCCGCTGGATCGCTCCCGGGCGGCCGCCGCCCACCGCACGGCGACGGCATCGAGCGCGAATTCGCGGCCGCGTGATAGCATCTTCCCGTTGATTTCGGGGGTGGAGAATCGGGTGAAAACGCTGCATGAAGTGGTGAAACGGGCGCGGCAGAATCTGCCGCGCGACCATTGGGATTACCTGGTGGGTGGCGCCGACAGCGAGTCGTCGCTGAAACGCAACCGCTACGGACTGGACAGCCTGGCCTACCGCCCGCGGATCCTCAGTGACGTCAGCGAGGTGTCGCTGCGGTCCGAGTTGCTGGGCGTTGCGCTGCGCATCCCGGTGGTGCTGGCGCCGCTGGGCTCCATTCAGCTGTTCGAAGCCGGAGGCAGCGTCAGCGCAGCCCAGGCGGCCCGGGATTTCGGGGTGCTGCAGATCTTGAGCTCGGTCTGCCTGCCGGACTTCGAAGCGGTCGCTCGGGCGGTGCCGGGCCCGCGTATCTACCAGCTGTACCTGATGGGTGATCAGGGGTGGATGGACGAGGTGGTCGCTCGGGCCATGGAGGCGGGCTATACCGGGCTATGTCTGACGGCAGACACCCAGACTTACTCGCGGCGCGAGCGCGACATCCTCAAGGCCTTCGTGCCGCCATCCGGCAGCCGCGCGGGAGCGGCCGATTTCAGCTACCAGGCGCGCATGACCTGGGACACGGTGGCGCATTGCAAGGAGCGCTTCGACATTCCCCTGATCGTGAAAGGCGTCGCCACCTCCGAGGACGCGGCCCGCTGCGTCGAGATGGGCGTCGACGTGGTGTACGTCTCGAACCATGGCGGGCGCCAGCTCGACCATACCCGGGCGTGCATAGAGGTGCTGCCAGAGGTGGTGGAGGCGGTGGCCGGGCGGGTTCCGGTGGTGGTGGACGGTGGCTTCATGCGCGGCGCCGACGTGGTGAAGGCGCTGTGTCTCGGCGCGCGCGCGGTGGGGCTCGGGCGCCTGGAGGGCATGGCGTTGGCCGCGGGCGGGGCCGCGGGGTTGGTGCGCGCCCTGGAGATTCTCGAGCACGAGATCCGCACGACCGTCGCGCTGCTCGGGGCGAGCAGCCTGGAAGCCCTGCACCCGGGGTTGCTGGAGCGCTCGACACCGATGCTTCCGCCGGGGGTGCTGAGCGCGTTTCCGTTGCTGGACGAGGATTATTGAGATCGGTCTCTGAAGATCGCCGTCTGGAGAAGGCTCTGCAGAAGAACGACGGCCCCACCAGCCCACCGAATGCGACGACATCGAGGACGGACGCCGGCAAGCACTTTCAGGAGCGTTACGCTCCAGCCAGGCGGAGGGTCGCGACCCCGCTGGGGCGCACCCCAGCTCCTGAAAGTGCTTGCCGGCGGCCGTCGACGCGAAGACGCGGAACCCACCTGCAGGTAGAATACGTCGGTTTTGTGCGACAGGAGCGAGAGCATGGCGATGGTGATCGTGGGAGCGGGGCATGCGGCCGGTCAGGCCGCGGCCAGCTTGCGCCAGGAGGGGTATACGGGCGAGATCGTCATCATCGGCGACGAGAAGCACATTCCCTATCAGCGACCACCGTTGTCGAAGCAGTATCTGTCCGGGGAGCAGGGCGTGGAGCGGGTGTACCTGCGGCCGGCCAAGTTCTACCAGGACAAGAACGTGACCCTGAAGACCGGCACGCGCGTGGAAGCCATCGACACCGCAGCGAAGAAGGTCATCACCGACGCCGGCGAGTCCATCCCCTACGAGAAGCTGCTGCTGGCGACGGGTGGGCGGCCGCGACGCCTGACCATCCCGGGCAGCGACCTCGGCGGCATTCACTACCTGCGCGGCATCGACGACGTAGACGGCATCCGTGCAGACATGGCACCGGGCAAGAAACTGGTGATCGTCGGCGGGGGCTACATCGGGCTGGAAGTGGCTGCCGTCGCGGTGGTGGCCGGCCTCGAGGTGCACGTGCTGGAAATGGAACAGCGCATCCTGCAGCGCGTCACTACCGAGCGCATGTCTGCGTACTACCACCAACTGCACCAGTCCCGGGGGGTGCACATTCATTGCGGCGCCACGGTGACGGCTTTCACCGGCAGCGGGCGGGTCGAAGCGGTGCTGTGCGGCGAGGAGTCGTACCCCGCCGATATCGTCGTGGTGGGCATCGGCATCATCCCGAATACCGAGGTGGCGGAGGCGGCAGGCGTCGTCTGCGACAACGGCATCGTGGTCGACGATCACTGCCGCACGTCGGCGGCCGATGTGTTCGCCGCCGGCGATTGCACCAATCATCCCAATCCTCTGCTGCAGCGCCGTCTGCGGCTCGAGTCGGTTCCCAACGCCATGGAGCAGGCCCGCGTCGCCACGGCCAACATGTGCGGCGGCGACAAGACCTACGCGAGCATCCCGTGGTTCTGGTCCGATCAGTACGAGCTGAAACTGCAGATGGTCGGCTTCTCTGCCGACGGCGATACTCAGGCCGTCCGCGGCAGCGTCGAGGCGAATCAGTTTGCGGTGTTTTACCTCAAGGATGGCGCGGTGGTGGCCGTGGATGCGGTGAACAGCCCGAAGGAGTTCATGATCTGCAAGCAGTTGATCGGCAAGCAGGTTGACCCCGGGGTGCTCGAGGATCCCGAAGCCGACCTGAAGACTTTGCTCGTGTAGGGGCATGTCGCTTGCGCTCGAGCGCCGGCTGAAACATCCTATCTGGCCACTCCATGACAAGGCCTCGAGTCGGCCGCAAAAGCCATGACAGACGTGGTGGACAAGCAGAGTCAGGGGCTGGATCCGCGACTGAAGGATCTGCTCGGCGAAGACACCGGAGACAGCGGTGATCTGGTGTACTGCAACGAATGTCGGCATCCGGTGGCCCGCAAAGCCGACGTCACCTCCATCAACGGCAGCCACACCCACTACTTCACCAATCCGTACGGCATCCGCTTCCATGTCGGCTGCTTCGCCGACGCTCTCGGCTGCGACCTGTCCGGCAGCCCGACCTCCGCAGATACCTGGTTCCCCGGCTTCAAGTGGCGCCTCGCCACCTGCGCCGGATGCCGCGCGCACCTTGGCTGGTACTTCGAGCGCAGCAGCGAGTACTTTTACGGCTTGATCCAGGATCGCATCCGCCACGACTGACCCGCTGCTGCTGCTGCCGCACTCACGCTATCTGCACACATCGCTGTGATAGCATTCCGCGACCATGCGCGCACCCATCAGCACCATCGAGATCAGCAAGGAGTACCTGCACTTCAACGCTGCCCACTTCACGCTGTTTTCCGCCACCGAGCGGGAAGATCTGCACGGGCACACGTTTTACGTCACCGCCACGGTCGACAGCCCGGTGGGGGACGACGGGCTGGCTTTCGATTACAACCTGCTGAAAAGCCGACTGAAGACGCTGTGCGATCATCTCGACGAGAAGGTGCTGCTGCCGGAGCGCTCACCCTATCTGACCCTCGAGCAGGCAGACGGCTACCTGGTGGCGCGCTTCGCCGGCGAACGCATTCCGTTTCTACCGCGGGACGTGCTCACGCTACCGGTGCGCAACATCACCGTAGAGGAACTGGCGCCGTGGTTTCTCCAGCGCCTGCGTGCCGAGCCTGCCATCGCCGGCCTGCAGATCAGCCGCTTGCTGGTGCGGGTGTCCTCCGGGCCCGGCCAGTGGGCCGGTGCCGAATGGACAGCGGCCGGAGACGCGCCATGAAATATCTGTTGATCACCGGCGCCAGCGCCGGCATCGGCGCGCATACCGCCCGGCATTTTCTGCAGGCCGGCTACGAAGTGATCAACCTGTCACGGCGGCCGTGTCCGGTGGAAGGCGTGGCACATCTGCGTTGCGATCTGGGCGATACCGATTTCATGGCCGGGATCGTCGATGCGTTGACTTCCAGGCTGGCGGACGCGGAGTCGCTGACCCTGGTCCACAATGCTGCCCGCATGACCACCGACAGCGCCGCGGACACCGCCAGTGAACAACTCCGGGATGTGCTGGAGATCAACCTGGTGGCCGCCAATACGCTCAACCGCCACTGCATCCCGTACATGAAGCCGGGGTCATCGATCATCTACGTCGGTTCGACCTTGTCCGAGAAGGCCGTTCCCAACAGCTACAGCTATGTGGTCAGCAAGCACGCCATGGTGGGCATGATGCGCGCCACCTGTCAGGACCTGGCGGGGAGCGGCGTACACACTAGCTGCATCTGTCCGGGTTTCACCGACACCGAGATGCTGCGCCAGCACGTGCCCGCCGACGCCATGGGTGCGGTGCGCGGCATGTCGGCATTCAACCGCTTGATCACGCCGGAGGAAATCGCCGCGACCATATTCTGGGCTGCCGGCAGCCCGGTCATCAACGGTTCCGTCATTCATGCCAACCTCGGCCAGGTGGAGCGCTAAGTATGACCACCGCAACTCAAGCGCCCGCCGCCCCCGCAACGGTCGCCAGTGAGGTGCTCTACGAGCGCCGGGAACGGGTGTTCCTGGTGCTGGCCGGATTCTTCCTGTGCGCCATGACGCTGTTGAACGTGGTGGGCATCACCCGCTTCGTGCAACTGGGGCCCATGGCCTTGGCCGTGGGCGTGCTGCCGTATCCGCTCACGTTTCTGTGCACCGATCTGATCAGCGAACTGTACGGCCGACGGCGCGCCAACTTCCTCGTCTGGGTGGGTTTTACGCTGAACTTCTTCATTCTCGGCGTATTGTGGCTCGGCAACGCGCTGCCTGCGGTATCGGTCGAGACCCAACCGCCGTGGCAGGTGATTGCCCTCGCCGAAGACATGGCGCTACCCAACGGCCAGGTGGTATCGGGCAGCGTCGAGCTGTTTCAGCTGCTCTATGCCTGCACCTCGGGGGCGGTATTCGCGTCGATGATGGCCTACATCGCTGCCCAGTATTGCGACGTGCAGTTGTTCCACTTCTTCAAGCGGCTGACCAAGGGCAAGCACCTGTGGCTGCGCAACAACTTTTCCACCCTCACCAGCCAGATGGTGGATTCGTTCATGGTGATCACGGTGACCTTTGGCGCCGTGTTCCTCGCCGGCGGCATCTCCCTGGCCGCCATGCTGGTGCTGATGGCCAGCAACTACATGTTCAAGATGTTCGTCGCGATGGCCGATACGCTGCCGTTCTACTACCTCACGGGCAAGCTCAAGCGCTACCTGGAGATCGACAACGTGCACGTGCTCGAGTAGCGGCTCAACCCACGAGCAGCTCCGCCGCCTGCGCCACCGAACGGCTCACCCGGGCAGCGTCCAGCCCGCCGATGCGCAAGCGGGCGGCGATCAGATGGGTCATACCGAGACGCTCGCGGTACGCGGCGACCTGCTCGCGCACGTAGCCTGCCTCACCGACGATGCTCCAGCCTTCAACATCGGCTTCTTCGGCCAATCCGGCAATGCTGCGTGCCTGGGCCTGGAGCGTGTCGCGCAGGGTTCGGGTCTCGCGCGCGTTGTCGGTGACGAACAGGGTGCGCATCACCGGCACCTCGGCGGGCACGGGGCGCGCCGCGTCCGCGATGGCGGCTCGATGGCGTGCGTAGTTCTGCTCCAGCACCGCCAGCGTCTCCACCGGCGAGGCCAGGTAAGGCAGACCCAGCCGGCCGGCCTGGGCCAGAGCCTTCGGCCCGAACGCCGCCACCCACACCGGCGGGTGCGGCCGCTGCACCGGCAGCGGGTCGAGTTGCACCTCGATGCCGCCCTCTTCGTCTACGCATACCGGCGCACCCGACCACGCCAGCATCATCCGGGCGAGGCTGGCTTCGAACAGCAGGCGCTTGTCCCGCGGCGCGACGTTGAATGCTCGCAGCATGTGTGGGGCGTAGCCGCGGCCGACGCCGAGCACCACCCGGCCGGCGGACAGCTGATCCAGCACCGCCACCTGCTCCGCCGCCTGCAGTGGGTTGCGCAGCGGCAACAGGTAAGAGGTGGTCGCCAGGCGGATGCGCGAGGTGCCGGCGGCCACCGCCGCCAACAGCATCAACGGATCGGGAATGGCGTCCTGGTTGAAGTGGTTCTCAGGCAGCCAGAACGAGTCGTAACCCAACGACTCGGCATGCCGCGCCTGCTCGGTAAGCCCGGCGGCGCTGCGTTCCCGCGGGTGCCAGGGCGTGAGGCCGAGCTTCAGCGCGGCGCCGGCGGAACGGACGGGCTTGCTCGCTGCTGCAACCATGGGTCAGCGCAACACGCCGGCGGCGTCCAGCGCCTCCACCTTGGCTTGCGGGTAGTTCAATACTTCGGTGAGCACCCGGGCGCTGTCGATGCCGAACCACGGCGCCCGCGTCGGCAGGTTGGCCTGGGTGCGGGAAAACTTCAGCCGCGAGCTTTCCACCACCGCGGGTGAGAAGGTGGGGTGAGTCACCGGAATGAAGTGCCGGCGATGGGCCAGTTGCGCATCGGTTGCCAGGTCGACGGTGGTCAGCACCCGATGGGCCGGCACGCCACCCGCCTGCAGCAGGGCCTCGAGCAGCGCGCCATCCTGGGTCTGGGCCCACGCTGCCAGCCGCAGGTCTATTTCGTCTTCCACCGCCCGCCGCGCGGCAAGCGAGAACACGCCGCGGCTGAGGAAGTCTTCCATTCCCGCCAGCCGGCAGAGGCTCTGCCACTGGGCGTCGTCCGCCGCGGCGATGGCGATCCAGCCGTCCTCGCCGCTCACCGGATACACGCCCGACGGCGCGTGACCGCGATCGCGGTTCCCGATGGCCGTGTGTATCTCACCGTCGCGCAGCCAGGCCAGGCAGTCGGGCGCCAGGAAATGCAGGGCCGCCTCCACCTGCGCCATGTCGATGTACTGGCCTTCTCCGGTACGCGCTCGATGGCGCAGCGCGCCGAGGATGGCCAGCGCGTTGAAGCGAACCGACGTGAAGTCGGTATACGGACCGAAGCAGCCGGTGGGCGGCTGATCGTCGTGACCCGTCAGAGCATGAAAACCGGACACCGCAGCGGCCAGATTGCCGTATCCGGCGTAGGCGCTCCATGGGCCGTCCTGGCCCATGAGGCAGCTCGAGATCATGATGATCTCAGGATTCAGCGCCTTGACCGTGACGTAATCGAAGCCCATGCGCGCCACCACGCCCGGGGCGAACGACTCGGTGAACACATCGGCCCAGCGGATCAGATCGGCAAGCACCGCGCGGCCTTCGCTGCTGCCGAGATCAAGGCAGATGTTCTGCTTGTTGCAGTTGGTGGTGTGATGACAGGCGGCACGTTCCGGCTCCGGCACCCCACCAATGTAGGGCGGCACGTTGCGCACCATGTCCAGCCGTTGCGAGGACTCCACGTGTACCACCGTGGCGCCGTAATCGGCCAGCATGCGGGTCGCCCCCGGGCCGGCCACCACCCAGAACAGATCGAGCACCTTGAGCCCGGCCAGGGGGCCGGATCCGGCGGCGGGGATGAAGCCGCGCCGGTCGCCGGGCGGTGGCCGCGGTTGCCACGCCCGGGGCGCGTTTTCGGCCAGCGCCAGTGGCGAGCCGGAAAAGCGTGCGAACGGCCCGGGACGCGGGCCGGAAGCGCCGGTATGGACGAACTTGCGGGTCTTGACGTGCGCCGAATCGAGCAGGTCGGCTACCCCCAGCACCGGGGCTACCAGCAGCCGCCGCGCCACCGCTTCGGCCATCAGTTCCGCCTTGGTGCGGCTGGCCACCAACGCTTCGATGCCACTCTGCACCGGCGCCCAGTCTGCCGCGGTGATGGCGCCCTGAAGCATCTGCATGCCCGCCTGCCCCCACGACCAGCGCAAGTCCGCGGCCGTGCACAGGCCCTCCTCGTGTACCCACGCCATCAGCCGTGACATGAACGCCGCCAGCGGCGGCAGCACCCCTTGCAGCACCAGCACCCAGCCGTCCTTCGCCTGAAACTGGCTGCGCATGTGGACGTCGCCCATGGTGGCGCCATAGGCCGAGCGTCGCGCCATGTCCTGCCCCACCAGGCCGTCCAGGGCCCGTGACAGCAGCGCCAGGGTCAGCGACTGCTGTCCGGCGATATCCACATGCTGGCCGAGCCCACTCTGATCGCGCTCGGCCAGAGCGATGAAGACCGCCACCGCCGCGTCCGCGGCGGCGTGGCCGTGGGCCTGAGGGGCGCTGATGCGCACCGGCGGTCGATCCGCGCTGCCGGTGACGAACAGGTGGCCGGCCGCCGCGGTAACGATCAGGTCGGTGTGCAGGTAGCCGGACTTGGGGCCGTCGCCGCCGAACGGCGTCACCGAAACGTGCACCAGCCGGGGATTGAGCGCCGCCAACGCAGCCGCATCCAGCCCCAGGGCGGCAAGAGCCCCTGGCCGCTCGGACTCGATCAGCACATCCGCCAGCGCCAACTGCTCGCGCAAAAGCGCCGGATCGGCATGCCAGTCGAGCACCTGTACGCCCTTCCCCTGGGTGTAGGCCTGCCAGTGACGGGAAGCCGCCAGCAGCGGAGCGTGCACCGGCAGCACCCACTGCTGCACGTCCGCCCCCATGTCGGCGAGCAGCTGGCCGCACATGAGGCCGAACTCGGTGGAGAGATCGAGCACCCGAACCTCACTCAACATGCCGAGCGCCTGTCGCATTCACCGAGTCTCCGCTTGCCCGTCTCTGAAACAGGTACATCGCCTGGGCAGTGCCCCGCACCGCCGCCAGCTGCCGCTGCAGCGCGAAATCCGCGTACAGCGGATCGTCCGCCACCAGCACGCAACGCTGATCCGGATCTTCGCTGCAGGGGAACTTCGCTCTGCGCCCGAAGTTGTTGCCGGCTGGGCCGTAGGAGCCGAAATCGCCACCGGCATCGGCCGGCGTCCAGAATGGCTCCCAGGTGCTGGGCAAACCGTCCATCGGCGCACGAACGGCATCCAGGGTGTCTGCTGCCACTGCTTCGAGAATACCTCGGTAGCTGTCCGGCGGGGCATCGAGGAACCCGCAGTCGCCGGCCAGGGCCTGCTGCAAGGCAGCCTCGTCGAGCGGGTAACGATCGAAGCGGTCGCTGAAGTTCCAGCGCCAGAAGCGCACGGAATACACCGGCAGGGCTCGCGGCGGCGAACTCACCAACTGCACGTAGCTGACGACTCTGCCCAGCTTGCGGTACTGGCTCGACTCGTCCCGGTCAGCCTGGAGCTTGCCCTCCAGCTGCTCGAAATGCTCGCTGAATCGGGTGTTGACCAGCCACAGAAATTTTCGGCTGCCGCCGTCTGCCGCGTCGAAGTAACCCCAGCGAAAGAACCGCACCAGCGCGTTGCTGTTCGCAAGGCCCATGTTGCTGGTAGCGATGAAGCGCACCTGCAGCGGCGTGAGCGGCGGAACCTCAGTGCCTTCGAGACAACGATTGAGCGCCTTGGCGGCAAAGAACGTGAGCCGCTGGTGCACCTGCGGCTCATAGCCGAGCGACAACGCCGGCGCCAGCAGCAGCGCCGCCGCCGCAAACAGCGGCATCAACCTAGCGAGCATCCTCGACCTTCAGCCGCTCGACCTGCTCGTCGCTGCGCAGCGCGTCCAGCAGCGCCTGAATGGTCAGGCTGGTCTGCGGCCAGACCGCATCCGGCAACACATCGGCAGCCGGGGACAGCACGAACAGG
>JBLRXD010000027.1:0-24086 GCA_047920935.1 Pseudomonadales bacterium
CTGGCGCTTCTGGCGCTTCGGCTTGCTGATGGTCGCGAGCCTCACGGCCGGGTGCGCCCTGCTGCAGCCGCCGGCGAGCGAGCCGAGCGCCGACGTCGAACCGCCGCCACCGGCGGCGGAGCCCGCGCTCGAACCTTCAGTCGTGCCCGAGCCCGCCGAATTGACCCCTGCGGAGGCGGCTCTGGTGCGGCAGCTGCTGGTCTACGCCGACTACGCCATTGCCGCCGACCAGTTGACCTCACCGTATCCGGGCAGCGCGCTCGCACACTACCACCAGGTGGAGCAACTGCAACCCGACAACCCGGAAGCGAGGCGTGGCGTGGAGCGCATCGTCGAGCGCTATCTCGAGCTGGCGCTGACGGCCGCCGAGCGGCAGCAGTTCGCCGGTGCCGAGGAGATGCTCGATCGGGGTCGGTTGGTCGACCCGAACCACCCCGGAATCGCGCCGATGCAGGCCCAGGTGGAGCTGTTGGCCAGCGCCAGGCGCCGCACCCTGCGCCTGGACGGCGGTCTCCTCCGGGCGCAGGATGCCAGCGTGAAGCAGGCGCTCGAGCAAGCCGGCCGAGCCAGCCGCGCCGACGACTGCCGGGTGGAGATCACCGCCCGCAATGATGCCGAGGGCCGATGGATTTATCAGCAGCTGAGCGGGGCCGAGGGCAGCGAGCGCATTCGTGCTCAGCTCAGTGTAGGGTCGCCGCCAACCGTGGAGCTGCTATGTTTTCCCGCCAGCGACTGAACCGATTCCCAATCGTTGCCATCGTCATCTCTGCGCTGGCGCTCGGCGCCGGATGCAACCGAGCGGACACGCCGACGGACCGGGGAATACTGCAGGTCGACGACGCCTGGGTACGGGCGCCGATCCCCGGTCAGGACAAGACCGCCGGGTATTTCACCGCCAGCAACACCGGCAGCGAGGACGTGGCGCTCACCGCAGCGCGCAGCGACGCCGCCCGCGCCATCGAGATCCACACCATTCTCCGTGACGGTGACATGGTGCGCATGCGTCGGCTCGACGAGGTTGTCATCGGCGCCGGAGAGACCGTACGCTTCGAGCCCGGCGGAAGACACCTGATGTTGTTCGGTGTTTCCGAACTGGAAACCTCCGTGGACATCGTGCTGGAGCAGAGCGACGGCACCGAGATACCGGTGCGTTTCCGCGTAGCGGCTGTGGGAGAAACGTGAGTGACGAAGTGGGCCTGGTGGCAGCGGCTGCGGGATTCGAGCGCAAGATTCGGCGCCGCCGGCGCGGTGGCGTTGGCGTTGATCGGCGGGTACCTGCTGCTCAGCCTGGTGCTGGCGTGGTGGTGGGATACCGAGCCGCGACCGTTCGCCGTGCGCGATCACGCCATCGCTCATGCCGAGGCTCGAGACCGCGCGCTGGTCACCGGCTACACCACCACCGCGACCCTGCTTCGCATGGCCGAAACCTTGCTGGACAAGCGTGGCGGGTATCTCTCCAACGATCTGTTTCCCCCCGGGGTGTGGATGGACAACATACCCAATTGGGAGTTCGGCGTGCTCACCCAGTTGCGCGACGCAACCCGGGCCTACCGCATCGACTTCTCCCGCTCCCAGAGCCAATCGACCGAAGACCCGGATCTGTCGATCGCTGAAGGCAAGTTCTTCTTCGACAACTCGAGTTGGGCCTTCCCCCAGACAGAGAGCGAGTATCGGGCCGGCATCCGTCTCTACGAGCGCTACCTGGAGCGACTGGCCGACCCGACCCAGGCGAACGCCCAGTTCTACGCCCGGGCCGACAACCTGCAGCAATGGTTGCAGGGGGTCGAAACCCGCCTCGGCAGCCTTTCGCAACGGTTGTCTGCCAGCGTCGGCAAGCGGCAACTGAACGTGGACCTGGCCGGCGACCCCGCGGCCCGGCAATCCACCGCCGTGGCGGCAGACAGCGATTACCAGACCCCGTGGCTCGAGATCGACGACGTCTTCTACGAAGCCCGGGGGCACACCTGGGCCCTGCTGCACCTGCTGCAGGCCATGGAGCACGACTTCGGCGACGTGCTCGACCGCAAGAACGCGCGCGTCAGCATGCAGCAGATCATCCGCGAGCTGGAACCAACCCAGGGCGCGCTGTGGAGCCCGATGGTCCTCAACGGCGGCGGCTTCGGGTTTCTCGCTAATCACTCACTGGTGATGGCGTCTTACATCTCGCGAGCCAATGCCGGCATCAGCGACCTGCGCCGGCTGCTGTCCCAGGGCTGAGCCTCACCTGGACGGCGATCGCGCTCCGGCAACCAAGTCAATCCCATTGCAGCGGCGTGGTTCTTATTCTCGCAGCGAATGGCTAGAATGTTGCCAGCCGTGAACCTGGATCAGTAAAAAGTCGGTCGCAGTGAAGAACCGACGACAGCTCCCAGGCGCGCGTTCAACTCAGGGGACTTGGGGACATCAATGGAATACATCGACTGGATACCGCCAGTGTTCGGTATCATGGGGCTGCTCGTTGCGTGGGCGATTTACGGCTTGGTAACGCGGTATAGCCCCGGGGACGCCAAGGTTCAGAAGATCGCCGATGCCATCCATCTCGGCGCGATGGTGTTCATGCGGCGCGAATACACCTGGCTCTCCGGATTCGCCGCGGTGGTGCTGGTGCTGCTGTACCTGTCGCTCGGCATCGAAACCTCCATCGCCTTTGTCGTTGGCGCGCTGTCGTCGGGGCTCGCAGGCTGGATCGGCATGTATGCCGCCACCAAGGCCAACTCCCGCACCACCACCGCCGCACACACTTCCGGGGCCCCCGCCGCGTTGACCGTGGCCTTTTTCGGCGGCTCCGTCATGGGCTTGACGGTGGCTTCCATGGGCCTGCTTGGCCTCGGGATCCTCTACCTGCTGTACGGCGGTGATCCGCAAACCGCACACAACATTCACGGCTTCGGTATGGGCGCCTCCATTGTGGCGCTGTTCTCCCGGGTCGGTGGCGGCATCTTCACCAAAAGCGCCGACGTCGGTGCCGACCTGGTGGGCAAGGTGGAAGCCGGAATTCCCGAAGACGACCCGCGCAACCCCGGCGTCATCGCCGACAACGTCGGCGACAACGTCGGCGACGTGGCCGGCATGGGCTCGGACATCTTCGAGAGCTACTGCGGCGCGATGATCGCGTCGATCGCCATCGCCTCTACCCTCGGTCTGGTGTTCCTCTCCGACCTGGCCCCGGGCATGGCGGAAGCCGACGCTCGGGCGGCGCTGATGGGCCTGCCGCTCATCCTCGCTTCCACCGGTCTGATCTGCTCGCTGGTCGGCATCGCCCTGGTGCGGGTCATGTCCACCCGGGAACCCGCCGAAGCCATGCGCTACGGCACCATCGGCGCGCCGGTGCTGTTCATCGTGCTCGCCTACTTCGTCATCGACGCCTGGTTCCAGCTCTCCCTGGGCATCTGGTGGGCGGTGATCGCCGGCGCCATCGGCGGCATCATCATCGGCCTGGTGACCGAGTACTACACCTCCTCCAAGCCGGTGGTGCGCATCGCCAAATCCGGCGAGACCGGCGCGGCCACCGTGATGATCACCGGCCTGGCAGTCGGCATGCAGTCGGTGGCGATACCCGTGCTGTCGCTCTGCGCGATCATCTTCGTCTCCACCACCGCAGCCGGCCTCTACGGGGTCGGCATTGCCGCGCTCGGCATGCTCGCGACCGTCGGCATCACCATGGCGATCGATGCTTACGGCCCGGTGGCCGATAACGCCGGCGGCATCGCCGAGATGGCCGGGCTGGGCAAGGAAACCCGCGACATCACCGATTCCCTGGACGAACTCGGCAACACCACCGCGGCCATCGGCAAAGGTTTCGCCATCGGCGCCGCGGCGCTGGCGGCCCTGGCCATCATCGCCGCTTACGTGGAGACCATCTCCTACTTCAACCCGGGGTTCACGCTGCACCTGGGTGATCCGGAGGTGCTCATCGGGTTGTTCATCGGCGGTCTGATTCCGTTCCTCATCGCGTCGATCACCATGACCGCCGTGGGCGACGCCGCCATGGAAATGATTCAGGAGATCCGCCGGCAATTCCGCGAGATCCCCGGCCTGCTGCAGGGCACCGCCGAGCCCGATACCGCCAAGTGCGTCGACATCGCCACCAAGGCGGCGCTGCGCCGCATGCTGCTCCCCGGCGCCATCGCCGTGGCCATTCCGCCCATCGTCGGCTTCGGCATCGGCCCGGCTGCCCTGGGTGGCACGCTGGGCGGCGGGCTGCTCGGCTGCGTGCTGCTGGCGCTGACCATGGCCAACGCTGGCGGCGCCTGGGACAACGCCAAGAAGTACGTAGAGAAAGGCAACCTGGGCGGCAAGGGCTCTCCGGTGCATGCAGCCGCCGTGGTCGGCGACACCGTGGGCGACCCCTTCAAGGACACCTCGGGCCCCAGCATGAACATCCTCATCAACGTGATGGCGATCGTCAGCCTGGTGATCGCACCGCTGCTGGTGTAACCCCTTGTAGGAGCGATCTCCCGATCGCGATCGGGAGATCGCTTTCATGGAAAACTCCGCTTTTCCTCAAGCGACCGCGGCGGCCGCAGGCCGCTTGGTCGCTCCTACAGCCTCAGCGGCAGCGCACCACCAGGGTGCGCGATACTTCCGACCCGGCCTGCGACCAGTCGCGGGAACCTACCCCGTCACTGCCCTCGTTGCTCACCCGCGACAGAATTTCGTAGCCCGGACTGCCGCAGGCGGCCTCGGCGCGGCTGAAGCAGCCGCTCCAGTCGTGGTATCCACCGGCGCAGCGGATGGTCACGGTTCCATCGTCGTCGTAGCGCACCGGCTGGGTCGCACATCCGGCGAGGCCCAGCAACAGCACCTGAGCGAGTACTGCAAGGCGTTTCGGCATCACAACTCGAACGCCGGCAGCTTCTTGTTCACCAACTCGTTCTTCAGCGTCACGTAGCGTGGCAGCCCTTTGCTGTACGCCGGATAGTCTTCGCCCTCGATGAGCGGCGCCAGATAACGGCGGGCGGCCGGAGTGATGCCGAAGCCGTCCCGGCTGATGAAGCGCCTCGGCATGATGCGCTCGACGTTGGCCACCTTGGCCAGCGGCGCCGCGCCGATTTCCCAGCGATAAGGCTGATCGCTCTTGCGCACGATGGTGGGCATCACGGCGTTGCGCCCCGACAGGGCGAATTCCACCGCCGCCTTGCCCACGGCATAGGCCTGCTCGACGTCGGTAGCCGAGGCGATGTGGCGCGCCGCCCGCTGCAGATAGTCGGCCACGCCCCAGTGATACTTGTAACCCAGCTCGTCTTTGATCATGCCCGCAAGAAACGGCGCCACCCCACCCAGCTGGGTGTGCCCGAACGCATCCTTGCCACCGGCATCCGCCAGGAAGGTGCCGTCTGCGTACTGGGCGCCCTCGGACACCACGATCACACAGTAGCCGCTGCTGCGCACCGTCGCCTCTACCTTGGCGAGGAAGCGCTTCTGCTCGAACGGCACTTCCGGCAGCAGGATGATGTGCGGCGCATCCCCGGGCTGTTCCTGAGCGAGACCGGCGGCCGCCGCAATCCATCCGGCGTGCCGCCCCATGACCTCGAGAACGAACACCTTGGTGGAGGTCTCGCACATGGACGCCACGTCCAGGGCCGCCTCCCGGGTGGAAATCGCCACATATTTGGCTACCGAGCCAAAGCCCGGGCAGCAGTCG
Organism: Pseudomonadales bacterium; assembly: GCA_047920935.1. Lineage (GTDB taxonomy): Bacteria > Pseudomonadota > Gammaproteobacteria > Pseudomonadales > Azotimanducaceae > UBA7803. The sequence continues at coordinate 5,645 of JBLRXD010000027.1, forward strand.
GTCAGCGGCAGGTCGTTGTCCACCGTCTTGGGGACGCCGATGCAGACGATGGGGTAACCCAGCGCGGTGGACAACAGTGACACTTTGTTGGCCGTGTCCTGGGAGTCGCCGCCGCCGTTGTAGAAGAAGTAGCGGATATTGTGGGCCCGGAACACCTCGATCAGCCGCTCGTACTCCCGCCGGTTCTCATCGAGGCTCTTCAGCTTGTAGCGGCACGAGCCAAAGGCGCCGCCGGGGGTGGTGCGCAGCCCGGCAATGGCCTTGGCGCTCTCCCGGCTGGTGTCGATCAATTCCTCGGCAAGGGCCCCGAGGATGCCGTTGCGGCCCGCGTACAACTTGCCGATGCGATCCTTGTGCTGGCGCGCGGTCTCGATGACGCCGCAGGCGCTGGCGTTGATGACGGCGGTGACGCCGCCGGACTGGGCATAGAAAGCGTTGGCCTTCGCCATGAATTCTGGCTCCTTAAGCTTGTGCGCGGGCACGACCTGAGTGAGACATCGACGATTGTCGACGACATGCATTGTCGGTGAAGGCGATGATTTGTGCGAGAATTTCACCTTGATCCCATAAGCGCGAGTATGAAGCCGATCATCGATCTGTTCTGGCAGATTTGTCTGCTGCGGCAAAGCCCCGCCCACGTTCCTACCTTCGGCTGGTTCGTCGGTCTGGTGGTGGCCGCGAACGTGCTGAGCAGCGCCCTGGTCACCGTGACGTTCGACAGCGACCTGACGCTGCTGGAGTCGCTCACCAGCATCATCGTCGGCCAGACCGCCACTGCCGGACTGGTGCTGCTGGCCCTCTCCATACGCAATCTGGGCCAGCGCTTCGTCACCACCATCACCGCGATCTTCGGTTGCGATCTGCTGATCACCGCCATCTTCGGGCTGGTCCTGCCGATGGCTACGCTGTTGGGGCAGACGGCGCTGAATCTGCTGTTCCTGGGCTTTCTCATCTGGTCGGTGGCCGTCGCAGGGTTCATCATGCACCGGGCGCTCGGCGTGCAGCTGGCGATCGGCGTCGCCGTCGCCATGGGCATCTCGCTGGTGAGCGTGATGTTCAGCCAGCTTGCCATCGGCGCATGATCGGAATTTCCCAATGACCCAGCACATCTACTTTCTCGGCATCGGCGGCACCCTCATGGGCAGCCTGGCGCAGCTCGCTCGCGAGTTGGGATACCGGGTGTCGGGCTCCGATCACGCCGTCTACCCGCCGATGAGCGATCAGCTCGCCGCCGCCGACATCACCGTCTACGAGGGCTTCGAGCCGGCGCAGCTGCAGCCGGAGCCCGACCTGGTGGTGATCGGCAACGCCGGCCTGCCCCGCGGCCACCCCGGCGTGGAGTACGTGCTGGAGCGGGGCATCCGCTACACCTCGGGCGCCGAATGGCTGGGCACCCACGTGCTGCCGGGGCGCTGGGTTCTTGCCGCCTCGGGCACTCACGGCAAGACCACCACCGCCAGCATGCTGGCGTGGATCCTGGAGCACGCCGGATTGTCCCCCGGCTACCTGATCGGCGGGGTGCCGAAAAATTTCGAACAGTCCGCGCGGCTGGGCAGCACGCCGTTCTTCGTGGTCGAGGCCGACGAGTACGACACCTCATACTTCGATCGTCGCTCCAAGTTCGTCCATTACCGGCCGCGCACCCTGATCGTCAACAATCTGGAGTACGACCACGCCGACATCTTCCCGGACCTGGCCGCCATTCAGACCCAGTTCCACCACCTGCTGCGCACGGTACCCGGCAACGGCCTGGTCATCGCTCCCAGCAACGACGACGGCGTCAACGACGTGTTGAGCCAGGGTTGCTGGACGCCCATCGAGCGCTTCGGCGCCCGCCCCGGAAGAGCGCAACCCCATCCCCAGGACAACGGCAGCCTGTGGCACGCCGCACCGCAAAGCGCCGACGGCAGCGAGTTCGATGTCTATCTCGACACGCACAAGGTGGGCACCGTCGGCTGGTCGCAACTGGGAGAGCACAACGTCAACAACGCCCTGGGGGCCATCGCCGCCGCCCGTCACGCCGGGGTACCAGCGGAACTCGCGGTGGCGGCCCTCAACTCGTTCACCGGCGTCGCCCGGCGCCTCGACCTCATCGCCGAAGTGGCGTCGGTGGCGGTATACGACGACTTCGCTCACCACCCCACCGCGATTCGCACCACGCTGCAGGGGCTGCGCCACCGGGTGGGAAGCGAGGAGATCATCGCCGTGATCGAGCCACGCTCGCACACCATGTCGTTGGGCACCCTGCGCGGCGACCTGACCACCTGCTGCGCGCCGGCGGACCAGGCATTCTGGTTTCGCGGCGAGAACATCAAGTGGGATCTGGTCGAAGTGGTGCAGAACTGCGTCGTGCCCGCTCGGCAGTTCGACGACCTGGACCGGCTGGTGGACGCGCTGGTGGGCCTGCCGGCAAAAAAACGCCACATCGTCATCATGAGCAACGGCAGCTTCGGGGGCATCTACCAGAAGCTGACGCAGCGGCTGCGAGAGGCTTGAGCGCACTCGCAGGCATCTTGCCCGCCATTGCCTTAAAATCGGAGCGAATTCAACTCACGGGGAGAACACCAATGACAACGATGCTCGCACGCCTGCCGGCAAACCTGCTGGCGCTAGTGGCGCTGTCGTTCACCAGCGGCATTGCCACGGCCGACGACTGGTATCCATCGCGTTACGGCGCCGGTGACACGCTCGGCGCCATCAACAACCTCTCTGCGGAGAAGGTGCTGCAGGCCGTGCAGCTGGTGAAAACCGGCAAGACCTACGCGCTCGGCGTACCCACAGGGCCGGACTCACCCGCTTATCCGCCCCGGCAGTACGCCATGACCATCCTGCAGCCCGGCGACGGCACCGGGGCCACCCTCGGCAGCAACCGCGCCACCGGCAACGACGATCTCATGTACACCTGGCTGGGCATCGGCAGCCAGATCGATGGGCTCGGCCACATGGGCATCGAGCACCGCTACTACAATGGCCTTCACGCCAGCGACTTCGTCACCCCGAGCGGGCTGACCAAGCTTTCCACCCACGAATTGCCACCCATCGTCACCCGTGGCGTGCTGCTCGACATGACCCGTCATCTGGGGCAGGCGATCCTGCCCGCCGGCACCGCGTTCAACCGCGCCGAGATCCGCGCCGCCGCCGAGGCGCAGGGCGTGACCATCGGCACGGGAGACGTGGTGCTGTTCCATACCGGTTGGCTGAACGTCGCCGACAGCGACCCGGCACGCTTCATGGCCGGTGAGCCAGGTCTGGGCATGGACGGCGCGCGTTACCTTGCCGGCCTCGGCGTGGTGGCCATAGGCGCCGACAACTGGGCCTTGGAAGTACTGCCCCATGAAGACCCCGAGCAGATGTTCCCGGTGCATCCGGAACTACTGGCCAAGCACGGGGTTTACATTCTCGAAAACATGGACACTCGCGAACTGGCCGCCGATGGGGTCAGCGAATTCCTGTTCGTACTCGGCCAACCCCGCTTCGTCGGCGCGGTGCAGACGGTGATCAACCCGGTAGCCATTCACTGATGGAACTCGCGCTCGGCCGCGACCGCGAGATCGAAGCGCACCTCAAGGCTCTAGGCTGGATCGATGGCGACGAGCAGTTGGTCGCCCTCGCCCCGGCCGGAGAGGGCAACATGAACCGCACCCTGCGGGTCTCCCTGGCCCGTATCGGAAGCCGGCAGCCCGGGCGCAGCGTGATTCTCAAGCAGGCGGTGCCGTACGTTGCCAGATACCCGCACATCCCGGCACCCGTAGAGCGGCTGGAGGTGGAACGCGCCTTTTACGGCATCGTCAGCCGGTCGGCCGCCCTGGCGGTACGCGTCCCCGGGGTGCTGGGCGCGGACATGAGCAACCACCTGCTGTGCCTGGAGGATCTGGGGGAGGCCGCGGATTTCACAAGCCTCTATCAGACCGCCGGCGACGCCGCCCAACGCGGGGCGGTGCGCGGCGGTCAGCTCACCGCTCTGGTGTACTGGCTGTGGAAGTTGCACGCCCTCGATCTCGGCAGCGACACACCCGGCTGCCTTGAGAACCGCGCCATGCGCCGGCTCAATCACGCCCACATCTTCGAGATTCCGTTCGCCAACGACAACGGTGTTGCGCTGTCACCGGTACTGTCCTCGCTGCAGGCCGAATTCGCCACTGACGCAGCGCTGCGTCAGCAGGCCGCGGCCCTGGGCCGCATCTACCTGGGAGAGCAGCACCACGAATCCACCGCGGCACTGCTGCACGGCGACTATTATCCAGGCAGCTGGCTGCACCATCCGTCCCGCGGGGTCATGGTCATAGACCCGGAGTTCGCCTTCGTCGGCCCTCCGGAGTTCGACGTGGGGGTGCTGTTCGCCCATCTGCTGATGGCGGGTTATCCGCAAGGAGACATCATGGGACTGCTGCAGAGTTACGTCCGGCCAGCCGGCTTCAACCCGGCGTTGGCCATGGGGTTCGCCGGCATGGAGGTCATCCGCCGGCTGTTGGGGGTGGCGCAACTGCCGCTGGCGGCGACGGACGATGTCCGCACTCAGTGGCTCCAGGCCGCGCGACAGATGGTGGCGCCATGAGCGCCGATCAGCCCGCCATTCCGCTGTTGATCGACACCGACGTGGCCCTGGGCATCGAGCACGAGGGGCGGCCGCGGGACATCGACGACGGCTTCGCCATGGTCGAGGCCATCAACTGCCCCGATCTCGAGCTGTTGGGGGTGACCACCGTGTACGGCAACGCCCCCCACCTGGACGTCCATCGGGTGGCAAACGACATTCTCGAACTGAAGCAGGCGACCGTACCGCTGGCGCCGGGCGCCACCGAACCGCTGCCTCAGCAGGGGCCCCTGCCGCCGCCCAACGAAGCGGTGGAGTTTCTTGCCGAAACCCTGCGGGCCCGACCCGCGCACCTGGTCGCCATCGGCCCGCTGACGAATATTGCACTGCTGGCGCACCATCATCCGGACGTGCTCGACCGGGTGCTGTCGATCATCGCCGTGGCAGGGCGCAGCGAAGACGCCGCGTTTTATCTTGGCGAGACCGGGCCGGTGCGCGACTTCAACTTCGAAAACGACGTGCGTGCGGCACAGATGGTGCTGGAGGCCGGGGTGCCGGTGGTACTGGCGGGCTTCGAGCTGACCAGCCAGGTGAGCGTCACCGAGCATGACCTGCAGGCGATCCGCCGCTCGGGCACCGCCACCGCCGAGTACTTCTACGGCAATTCCCTGGCCTGGTGCCGTTACTGGACCCGCACCTTCCCGGTGGACGGCGGCTTCCACCCATGGGACTCCGCCGCCATTGCCTGGCTGCGCCATCCCGAATACTTCGTTACTCAACCACGCGGCTGGCGCATCCGCCAGGCGCCGGTGGAGGAGGCAGCGGAGACCCGCGCCGGGCGCAACGCCAAGCCCGGCTCCAGCTTCTGGCTCGAGTGTGATCCCGCCTACCCCGGCAGCAGCGTCACCTACTGCTCCGGCTTTGCCCCCGGGGGCAAAGAGGCGTTCGTCCGCGACGTCGTCACCACCGTGTATTGAGAAGTCAGTGGTGCAGCGGCAACTCGATGACCAGAAGCAGGCGATCAGCGGCGCCGTCGGCCGGGGGTCGTACGGCAACGGCCGCGCGCTGCTCACGGGCCTGCTGACATGGGCGTCGCTGTCCCTGCTGAGCGGCTGCGGCATCGAGCCCGGGGGGGCCGCGCCGGTGCGCGGCGCCTCTGCAGACGCGCCGCCGGCCCCAAGCGAAGGCGAGCTGCTGCTCGCCGCCGCACCGGCCGAGTGGCTGGAAACCGCCTCTATGGCCACACCGGCGCTGCGCATGGCCGAATACGCCCCGCCAGACGAATCCGCCAACGACATCGAGCGGGTGACGTTCGAGGCCCAGGCCGGCAAACCGCTGCCCGACCCCATCGAGTTCGTCACCGCGCTGACCGCGGACCTGGCAACCGGCTGCAAGGCATTCGAGCAGCTCAATGTCCACTCGGGGCTCGAGAACGGCTATCCGACATCGGTGCGACTGCTGATGTGCAGCCCTTCCGAGACATCACCCCACGGGCAGGTCGTGATGGTGAAGGCGATCCAGGGTAACGAGCAGTTCTACGTGGTCACCCGCCGGCGGCTGCTCGCCGCCGCGGCACCGCATACCGCCCCACTCAGCGCCGAGGCCATGGCGGAATGGTCGCTGTACCTCAAGGGCATCCGCCTGTGCGATACCCGCAGCGACCAGCACCCGTGCCCGGAGTCACTGCTCGCGCAATGACTCCGCCGCAAACCGCCGCAACGGCTCCGTCACGAAGCTCAGCACCGTCCGCCGGCCCGCGATGATGTCCACCGATGCCGTGGCCCCCGGTTGCAGCCGCAGCGGCTGCCCGTCCGCCTGCAGCCGTTGCGTCGCCGGGCGCACCTTGACCAGGTAGTAACCGGGACCGCGGTCGGCGGCGACCACATCCTGGCTCAACAGCTCCACGGTGCACGGCAGCGCACCGTAGCGCGCAAACGGCAGCGCATCGAGCTTGATACGGCAGCTCTGCAGGGGATGCAGGAACGCCGCTTGCCACGGCGCTACCCGCGCTTCGAACACCACCGGCTGGTGCGCGGGAACGATGACGGCGACCACCGCGCCACGCTCGAGCACCTCGCCCGCCGCCAGCTGCAGTTGCTCCACCACCCCCGCTATGGGCGCGACGATTCGACTCTCGGCCCGAAGCTCAGCGGCTTCCGCCCTGGCGGCCTGCAGCTGCGCCACTTCCACCTTCAGGCTGTCGATGCTCTCCGCCAACGCCTGACGGTCGCCGCTGGCGATCTCCCGGCGAGCGTTGCGGTGGGCGCCGATCCGCGCCCGCAGCACGTCGGCGTGACCGGCATTCGCGGCTGCGTCGGCCCGCTGCGCCACCGCCTCCTGGCGCACCCGCAGCAGATCGAAGCGGCTCAGAGCGCCGCGCTGAAAGGCCGTCTGCGCCGCCCGGTAGCGCTCCTCCTTGATGACCAGCAGCTGCCGTGACGTCGCGGCGCGGTCGAGCAGCGCGCTCAACTCGGTTTCCATCGCGGTGAGCTCGCCATCGAGCTTGGCCATGCGGCTGCGCTGCTCGACCAGACGCAAGCGGACGTCGTCCGCCATCCCGGCGCTCAGCGGCGCGTCGCTGTCGAGCAACTGCGCCACGGTCTGAAGCGTCGCCCGCAGCTGGCGCTTGACCTGCAGCGCCACCGTCGCGGAACGCCAGCGACTCTCGGCAGTGGTGTCGTCGAGCAACACGATCACCTGCCCGGCAGCCACCGTGTCCCCCGCCGCCGCCAGCACCTGGCGAACCTGACGGCTGCCGGGCGCCCGCAGAGTGACCGTACCCCCCGACGGCCGCGCGGCCGCAGGCGCCGACACCACCACATCCACCTCAGCCAGCGCCGCCCACAGCGTCAGCACCAGCAGGCACAGCGTGCCGAGGCGAACCGCGGTAGCCGGCGACAGCCAGGCCGGCACCGGCTCGCCGGGGCCCCACCCCGGAGCCGCCACGTCAGTGCGGCGCCGCGGCAGCACCTGGACGACCCAGGTCGATGATCTCCTCGCAGCCGGACAGCGACGACGGCCGATGGGACACCACCACCACAGCCGCATCCGCCAGAAACCGGCGCAGGTTGTCGAGCAGCAACCGTTCGCTGGCGCCATCCAGCGCGGAGGTGGCCTCGTCGAGCAACAGTACCCGCGGCCGGGAAAGCAGCGCCCGGGCGATGGCAATGCGCTGCTGCTCGCCGCCCGAAAGCATCTGCCCGGCTGGTCCGATCACGCTATCGAGGTGCTGCGGCAGCCGCCCCAGCAGACCGCCAAGGCCACATACGGCCGCCACGGTGACGATGAGCTGCGGCGCGGCAGAGGGATCGCCCAGCCCGATGTTCTCGGCGACAGACCCGGAGTAGATCATCGGCTGCTGGCAAACCAGGCGTATCTGGCGCGCGCGCGAAGCAGCGTCGAAGCGGTGAAGGGCTACGCCATCGACCAGCACCGCGCCGTGCCCGGGCGCGCGCAGCCCCGCGAGCACCCCCAGCAACGTCGATTTGCCACAGCCGGACGGCCCGACGATGCCGACCCAGGCGCCGGAGCGCAGGGTGAAGCAGAGCGGCGCCGCGGCGGCGCCATCGCGCCCCACCGGCACGCCGCTGACATGAACGCTCACCGGCCCGGCCTCGGGGAACGGCAACGCCCCTGTTGCCGGCCAGGCCTGCTGCTCACAGGCGTCGAGCAACTGCTGGCGGGACTGGTCACGCAGCCGCTGCTCGGCGCTGTCGCGACGAAACGCCGCCAACCGCAGCAGCGGTGGCGCAAGCTGCATCGAGAGCAGATTGAAGGCGATGTACTGGCCCAGCGTCATGCCCCCGGCAATGACGCTGCCGACGCCGAGCAGCATGATGCCGAGTAGCGACACCTTCTGCGTCAACTCGACCAGTTGCCCGGACAGCCTGTGAACGGCCGCCAGTCGCCAACGGCCAGCGGCGGCACGACCATCCAGCGCATGCCAGCGAGCCCCGAAATGAGCGGCAAGATCCAGACTGCGCACCGTATCGGCCGCCGCAACGGCTTCGTGGTAGCGCTGGGAAAGTTCGCTGCGCTGCGCCGACAGCTGGGCCGCGTAGCCTCGCACCAGACGCGCGCTGATGGCGCCCACTCCCAGGTACAGCGGAACGAATGCCAGCGACACCGCAAGCAACAGCGGGCTGAATGCGTACATCAACAGGGCCAACAGGCTCACATACAGACAATCGGCATGAAACTGCGCGCGGGTCTCGACCCGATAGCGTTGCGATTCGGCGCTGCTCTGGATGACGTCCCACCCGGCGCTCGCCATACCGGCAGCACCCGGGGAGCCCACCAATGCGGCGAAGGCCGCCCCTCTGGCGGCTAACGCCCGAAGCTCTACCTCGCGGGTCGCGTGCAGGGTACCAGCGGCGAGGAACAGATACTGGAACAGCGTCAGCAGCCCGACGCCGGCCACCAGCACCACCAGGGTATTCTCGCCGCCGCTGGTGACCACCTTGTCGATGATCAGCATCAGCGCGATGGGGGTGGACAGCCCAAGCAGCTGGCTGGTGACGCGCAGGTACACGGCCGTGGCCGCCGCGCCCCATGTCGGCTGCCGGCAATGATCAGCGGCGATGGCGGCTGCCGCCGGCGCCGGGTCGGGGCGCAGGTAGGCCACCGCGCACGGAAACAGCTGCTCCAGCGCGGCGGGCCTCACCTGCCGCGGCGCCAGCGCGCCGCCCAGCCGGATGCTGCAGTCGCCGTCCCCGCGCAGATCCACAAGCGCGCCGACGCCGCTCTCCAGCAGGCACAGGGCGCGCTCGGCGCGACCCTGCAACTGCGCGGCGCTGTCAAGCCGCTCCACCACCAACGGCGCGTGGCTGCGTGCGACCTCGAGCAACTCGGCCGGCGATTCGGCAGCCGGCCGCTGGCGCAGGGCCTGCGCCGCTCTCGGCTGCTGCCACAGCAGATGCTGCAGCAGTTCGCGAAACGCCGCCGCATCCGGAGCCGGGGGAATTGGCGCCATCACGAAGATGCCGAACCCTGGTCAAGAAGGTTTTCCACCGAGACCATGCCCACATCACGCAACAGACGCCGCAGCGCACGGCGATAGCGGTGCCGGGACAGCACGCCATCCTCGCCGGGAACCTCGGTCAGCGCCTGCAGCGCGCGGCTCAGCCCGCCCGTCGCGGTGAGGTGCCAGACGAGCACCGCCGGTGCCAACTGCAGCGCGTGCACCACCGGCACGCTCACCACCGGAGCCAGCAGCGCCGTCAGATGCCGCAGGTCATCGTCCACCTGCGCTTCCGGACCGAACAACTCGAGGCAGGCGGCCAACGCCGCCATCGCCTGGTCGGCGACATCGCCCCGCTGCGGCAACAGCACCGTCTCGAAGCGCGCCGCGAGCAGCAGCGCGGCGACGTCTTCCCGCAGCAGCATTGCGACGCTGGCGGCATCGCAGCCGCTGGCGGCGAGCAGCAGCCGGCTGCGCAACAGCCGGTACAGCCAGTGGCGGTCTGCATAGCCGCTGACGACGATGCCGAGGCGCAGACTCGGCAGAACGCGCAACGCCACCCGATCGGCCACGGCGCTCGCCATGACCACGGCGTCAGCAACGCTGGCGATGCCCCGCTGGTGATCGCCGACCCAGTCATCCGCGGCCAGTTCCAACGCATGCCCGAGCAGCGTGCCCCGGTCGAGCGCCTGCGCGAGGCCGCTCATCGCGCGCCCGTGGGCCAGTGGCCGTTGCAGCATGGCGAGCGTGGGACGCGCCAGTTCGATCATCGAGAAGCGACCGTTGCCCTGCAACGCCAGCGAGAAGTGGTACTCACGGAAAGCCTGGTCGAGACGCTGCTGCGATGCGCCCAGGGGGCTGTGCGCCTGCCCGTCCACCCCCAGCGCCGCAGCCCACAGCCGATAACCCTGAATGTTCGACCAGCGGCCGCGATCGGTGAGTTGCTGCAGGTAGCGTCGCACCAGTTCGGCAAACGGACCGGGGGTGCGAGCGCCACCGGCGGCAGTGGCGGCCGCTGTGGCGGCCGCTGTTGCGGGCGCTGTTGCGGGCGCTGTTGCGGGCGCTGTTGCGGCAGGAACGCGCGGGCCGGGGTGTGGGCCGGGTTCCGCCCCCCCGAGGATGCTGTCTGCGGCATCAGCCGCCGGCCCCAGCTCAGACACCTCGGCAACCGCATTCAGCGCCGCGTACAGCTCGCCCAAAGGAGCCGCTCGACTGCGCCCCAGCGGGCAGTGCTTGCGAGCGATTTCCAGCATCAGGCGGGCGCCCGCGCGGCGCGTACGCCACGGCACCGTCGCCTGCTCCAGGAATGGCAACCGTGCCGCAACCGCGGTCATGGAGGCTGGCGCCGACGGCTCACGCAGCGCCGCAATGCCTGTCTCGGCCAGCTGACGGATGCCGCCGTCGAGACGAGAGCCGGCTGCCGGCGGCGACCGGGCCAACAGCACCTCGCGCAGCGCCTGGCCGTGCCGATGGCGCTGCGCGTTCACCAGATAGAACTCGGCGAACGGCAGCGCCGAGGCGCCGTAGTGCGGGTGCACGCGTAACGGTACGAACCCGCACCAGCGCAGCCACCGCAGGTGGACGGCGTTGCGCGCATCGGTGACGTTGGTCAGCAGGTCGTAATCCAGCAGCAGCTGGCCCACCCAGCGCCGGCTGTGCCGCGCGAGCTGGCGGCCGCCACGAAACAACTCGTCTGCCGCCAGCAGCCAGGGAGCGCCGACCTGCAGCCCCGCCACTTTGGTGTCGCTGACGCCGCCAAGCGCCACGGCCACGCCGTCTTCGAGCATCGCAAAGGCGCGGTCGCTCTGCAGCAGGCAGCAGAACAAGCCGGTGCGTGCGCCGACGCCCCAGGCCGAGGCGATCTCTCTGACATCATCGAAGCGCAGCCGGTTTGCCAGTTCGAGACCATGGGCAAACCGGGCTTGGCGTATCACCAACATCGTCGTCTCCTGACCGCGGAGCGCAGAGGAAACCAAGGCAGAGGTAACGCCGCCAACCGCAATCCTCTCCCCTGAACGTGCGAAAACTTCGCCGCGCCGGGCCGGCATGAGAGATCGGCCACGGTCGCCGCCAGCCACGGCGGAAGGCCTTGTGAGGGGGCTGCAGACGGTCGTGCTTGCGGTGCTAGCGTTGACCCCGCTGCGCGACTTGTCGTGCGGCACAAACGATCGAACAACAGCTCCGAACGAACCAAGGAGTCACATCATGTGCGTGACATACGATGACGAAACCAGCTCGACAACCAGCACGAGCACGACCAGCACCAGCTCGCTCGAACAGATCGTGGTTACCGCGCCACGGATCAGCATCAACCAGGATATGTTCCAGAATATTCAGTGGTCGGATGTGGTGCCACTGACACTGCTGGGCGGCGTCGGCGGCGTCTTCAACGGCATCCCGGGCATTCTGCTCGGTGCAGCCGTTGGTACCGCCACCGCGATCGAAACCCAGGACGATACCTCTCTGGTGGATCTGTTCCAGTTGGAGAATGACATGATATTCATTCCGACCCTGCCCGGCGCGTATATTCCAATGCTTTGACGCGTCTCGAGCGCAACCGCAATAGACCGTGCGGGCAGGGGCGCCGCCTCTGCCCGCCTGCCGCGACGGGAGATCGACGATGAGCGACCTCGACCAATCCGACGAGCTCGATCAGCTGCGCCAGTTGGATGATCAGGCGTTGCAGCGCCGCTTCGCACAACGGGGCGTCGCCACCCGGCACCTGTATCCGTGGTGGTATCGGGGCTATCGCGCCCTCGGCGCGAGCACCAGGCCGCCCGTGCTCTATCGATGGCGCGAGCACCTGCTGTACGCCGGCTCCGGCGTGGCCACGGTGCTGCTGGTCGGCGGCGGAGCCATGTGGTGGCTCGGCTGGGTAACGCTGCAGAGCCTGCTGCCGCTGGGCTCGCTGGTGCTGATCGTGCCGCTGATGAACTGGCTGCGCTATCGCCGCATCCGCCAGCGCATCAACGGGTGCGGCGGCTAAAAAGCCGCCATCGGCATTTCCATCACTGCCCCGGCATCGGCGAGAATGCTCTGCTCCAAAGCCAGCGTGCGCGGCAGCAGACGGGCGAAGAAGAACGTTGCCGTGTGTCGCTTGGCCGCGCCGAAGTCGTCGTCAGCGGCCGCGGCAGCCATGCGCGACCACAGCCAGGCGTACAGGGTGTAACCCAGAAGATCGAGATAATCGGCCGCCACTGCCCCGGGCAGATGCGCGTCGCCCGGCGCCCGCTGCAGCAACGCCTGCGTCACCCGCTCCAGTCGGGCGATTGCCGACTCCACCGCCTCGGCATGACTGCCGCCCCGGCTGCCGGCGGTTGCGGCCTGCTGGGCGCGCATCTGGCGAATCAGCGCATCCAGAGTCGACGCGCCATCGCGCAGCACCTTACGGCCGATCAGGTCCATGGCCTGAATGCCGTTGGTGCCCTCGTAAATCTGCGCGATCCGCGTATCACGAACGATCTGCTCGACGCCCCACTCCGCCACGTAACCGTGGCCGCCGAACACCTGCTGCGCCAACACCGCGCACTCGAACCCACGATCGGTCAGGAATGCTTTGGCCACCGGCGTCAGCAGTTCCGAACATGCCTGCGCCTGGGCGTCGTCGGCATACTTGCCACGATCGAGCTGCATGCCGACGAACATGGCGAAGGCGCGCCCGCCCTCGGTGAGCGCGCGGATGGTAAGCAGCATGCGCCGCACATCCGGATGCACCAGCAACGGGTCGGCTGGGCCGCTCGGGTTCTCCGCCCCGCCGGGGGCGCGCCCCTGCAGCCGCTCATGGGCGTAGCGGGAAGCTGCCTGATACGCGAGCTCACCCGCGCCGAGCCCCTGCAATCCCACCGACAGCCGCTCGTAGTTCATCATGGTGAACATGGCCGCCAGGCCCTGATTTTCCTCGCCGAGCAGAAAGCCGCTGGCGCCGTCGTAGTTCATGACGCAGGTGGCGCTACCGTGAATGCCCATCTTGTGCTCGATCGACGCGGCCGCGAAGGTATTGCGGGCCCCCAGCGTGCCATCCTCGCCGGGAACGAACTTGGGCACCAGGAACAGCGAGATGCCACGGCTGCCCGCCGGCGCGTCGGGAAGCTTCGCCAGCACCAGGTGGACGATGTTGTCGGCCAGGTCGTGATCGCCGCTGGTGATGAACATCTTGCTGCCGGTGATGCGATAGCTGCCATCCGGCTGCGGCTCTGCCTTGCTGCGCATGATGCCCAGGTCGCTGCCGGCATGCGCTTCGGTCAGCGCCATGGCGCCTGTCCACGCGCCGCCGTACAGGCGCGGCAGGTACAGCGCCTTCTGCTCAGCGGTGCCGTGGGCGTCGACGCAGATGGCCGCGCCGACGGTGAGCGTGCCGTATAGATAAAGGCTGGTGTTGCCGGCCCAGAACATCTCTTCGAGCAGGCAGCCCAGCAGCTTCGGCATGCCCTGGCCACCGTACTGCGGATTGCCCGAGAGCCCCATCCAGCCGCCCCCGGCGAGCGCGGCAAACGCCGTGTCGAAGCCGTCGGGCGTGGTTACCCGGCCATCGGCGAAACTGCAGCCCTGCTCGTCACCGGCACGGTTGAGAGGCGCCAGCACCTGACCGGCGAGCTTGCCGCCTTCGGCGATCACGGCGCGCACCAGATCATCGGTGAAGTCGCCGAACGCCGGAATTTCCTGCCAGGCTTCCTGAACCCTGAAGAGTTCGAACAGCAGAAAATCCAGATCTTGTTCGGGGGCGCGGTATTCCAGCATCCAGGTTCTCCAGTTGGTGCAGACGGTATTTGATCGGCGCCCGCTCAGAGCGCGGAGAGTGCGGCCTCGTCCGCGCCGAGCAGCGTCTCCGGCCCGGACTCCAGCGCCAGTTTGTGCGCCTGCTTGCGCGGCAACAGCCGCTCGAAGTAAAACTCGGCTACCGCAAGCTTTCCGGCCAGAAACGGATCTTCGCCGTCGCCCGCTCGACTGCGCTCATCCTGCCCGGCCGCGGCGGTCTCCGCCACCCGGGCCCAGCAGTAGGCGAGCACGCAATAGCCACTATAGAACAGGTAATCCACCGCGGCGGCGGCAACCTCGTCGACGTTGACCTGGGCACGGGCGCCCAGGGACATGGTCAACGCGCCCCATTCGGCGGACACCTCGTCCAGGCGGGCAGCCACCTGCGGAAGTCGTGGCCGCAGGCGCTCGGCGGTGCTCGACATCTCGCCGAGCAGGTGCAGCAGGCCCTTGCCCTGCGTCTGCAGCACCTTGCGGCCAAGCAGATCCAGCGCCTGGATCTGGGTGGTGCCTTCGTAAACCAGGGTGATGCGCACGTCGCGCACGTACTGCTCGATGCCCGACTCCCTGATGTAGCCGTGACCGCCGTAAACCTGCAAGGCGTGATTGACGGACTCGTAGCCGAGTTCGGTCAGCACCCCCTTGACGATGGGAGTGAGGAAGTCGAGTTGCTCGAGGGCCTGCCGGCGCACCTCGTCGTCGCTGCCGCGACGGGAGAGATCGGCGATCTGGCCGGCGTAATAGACCAGCGCTCGGCCACCTTCGGCGATGGCGCGCTGAGTCAGCAGCATGCGGCGCACGTCGGCGTGCGCGATGATCGGATCGGCCGGCTTGTCGGGCGCCACCGGCCCCGACAGGGCGCGCATCTGCAGCCGCTCGCGGGCGTACTCCAGCGCCTGCAGCGATGCCGCATGCGCACCGCAGATGCCCTGCAGACCCACCACCAACCGGGCGGCGTTCATCATCGTGAACATGTAGCGCATGCCGCGATTGATCTCGCCCACAAGATGCCCCACGGCGGCATCGAAATGCAGCACGCAGGTGGCGTTGCCATGAATGCCCATCTTCTCCTCGATGGAGCCGCACACCACGCCGTTGCGGCTGCCGTCGAGGTTGAACTTGGGCACCACGAACATGGAAATTCCCCGCGTGCCCGCCGGGGCTTCGGGAGTGCGGGCAAGCACCAGATGGACGATGTTCCCGGCCATGTCGTGCTCGCCGGCGGAGATGAAGATCTTGGTGCCGGAAATGGCGTAGGTACCGTCAGCGTTGGGCTCGGCGCGGGTGCGCGCCAGGCCCACGTCGGAACCGGCGTGGGGTTCCGTCAGACACATGGTGCCCGTCCACTCGCCACTGAGCAGTTTCGGCAGGAACGCAGCCTTCTGCTCGGCGCTGCCGTGGGCGTCCAGGGCGTTGACCACGCCCCGGGACAACCCCGGATACATAGCCCAGGC
Organism: Pseudomonadales bacterium; assembly: GCA_047920935.1. GTDB lineage: Bacteria > Pseudomonadota > Gammaproteobacteria > Pseudomonadales > Azotimanducaceae > UBA7803. The sequence goes on from JBLRXD010000027.1 coordinate 21,348, forward strand.
CATGTTGGCGCAGCCGGTGAGATCCTCGAGCAGCAGGCTCAAGCTGTCGGGCAGCCCCTGGCCGCCGTATTCCGGGTCGCCGGTCAATCCGGCCCAACCGCCAGCCGCATAGGTGGCGTAGGCTTCCTTGAACCCCGGCGGCGTGGTGACGCTACCGTCCTGCCAGCGGCAACCGTGGAGGTCGCCCGAGGAACGCAGTGGCGCCAGCTCGTTTTCGGCAAACCGGTGGGCCTCGTCCAGCACCGCGTCGATCAGCGCTCGATCCACCGGGTCGGTGGGCCCGGCGCCGGGACGTGGGCCCAGGCGCGCGTAGTGAGCGGCGAAGTCGAAGACATCGTGCGCGAGGAAACGGATGTCCTTCAAGGATACTGGCATTGAATGCCCCCTGGCTGAGCCCATCGATGGGTGGATGCGAGCGCGAATGCCCAGTGTAACCCGCCTGGCGCGAAGCGGCGGCATTCCCTGGCAATCGGACCACGCAAACTGGCAAGCGAACCTGACAAGCGCGCGGTTGCCCATCCGTCGCCGCGGCGTGGGAGCAGCCGTCACCATTCACGCCATGCAGCCCTTCGCACATCTGCTCGGCCGCTTCTTCAGACACCTGCTGCCCGGGGCGTGCCTGCTGTGCGAGCAGGCTCTGCCGGCCACGGCCGAGCTCGACCTGTGCGCGTTCTGCCGACCCGCATTGCCATGGAATCAGCACGCCTGCCCGCAGTGCGCGCAGCCCCGGGCGCCCGGCAGCACGGAGTCGGCCTGTCACCACTGCCTGCAGCGGCCTCCGCCGTTCGTGCGGGCGCTGGCGCCGCTGCGTTATGAGGGCTATGTGCAACCGTGGATACGCAGGCTCAAGGACAATCTGGGGCTGGTAGAGGGCCGCCTGCTGGGGATGCTGATGGCCGATGCTGCGGCCCAGGCCTATCAGCCGCGCGACGGCGCGCTCGGCGCCGGCCGGCGTCCGGATCTGCTCGTCCCCGTGCCGCTGGCGCCCGCGCGTCTCGCCCGGCGCGGCCACAACCAGGCCCTCACGCTGGCGCTGCCGGTGGCGCGGCGCCTGGGCATTCCGGTGCTGCGCCACGCCGCCGCACGCCGCAGCGGCTTCGGTCAGCAGCGCGGCCGCTCCCGGGCGCAGCGCCTCGAGGCGACGGCGGATCTGTTCGTCTGCCGGCAGCGCTGGCAGCAGCCGCGTCCCTGCATCGGCATCGTCGACGACGTCATCACCACCGGCACCACGGCCACGGCACTGGCGCAGGTGTTGCTCGCGGCCGGAGCAGACGAAGTTCACCTCATCGCCGCCGCCCGCACCCCACGATACCGTTAGCTGCGGTTGCCCGGCGGGGCGCTATCCCCACAACGATGCTGCTAGACTGCGCCCGTTCCCTCAGTACGCGTCCGCTCATGCACGACTCCGCCGCCACGCCCTACGCCGACCTCTCTCCAGACGCCATCCTCGATGCCCTGGAAGCAGCGGGATTCGCGCCCACCGGTGGGCTGCTGGAGCTGAACAGTTACGAAAACCGCGTGTTCCAGCTGGAACTCGACGATGGCGGCTTCGTCGTCGCCAAGTTCTATCGCCCCGGCCGCTGGGCCGACCCGCAGATCGCCGAGGAGCACGAGTTCACCGCCGAGCTGGCAGCTGCCGAGCTGCCGGTGGTGACCCCCCTGGCACGCGACGGCGTGACCCTGTTCCGCCACCAGGGTTTCCGCTACGCCGTCTACCCACGCCAGGGCGGGCACCCGCCGAACCTCGAGATCGAGGAGAACCTTCGCGTGGTGTCGCGCACCCTGGCACGCATCCATGCCATCGGCGCCACCCGCAGCTTCGAGCATCGGCCAGCGCTGTCGGTGCAGCGTCTCGGCACCGACAGCCGCGAATTCCTGCTGGCCGAAAACTTCATCCCGATGGAAATGGAGTCGGCGTACGCGAGCATCACCGGGCATCTGCTGGAGCGGGTCGAAGCGGTGATGGGCAGCCTCAGCACCGCCACCGGCAGGATCCACGGCGACTGCCACCTGGGCAATCTGCTGTGGCGCGGCGATACGCCTCATTTCGTCGACTTCGACGACTGCGTCAACGGCCCGCCCATTCAGGATCTGTGGATGCTGCTGTCCGGCGAGCGGGAGGAACGGCAGGCGCAGCTGGCGATCATTCTCGGCGCGTACGAGACGTTCAATAGCTTCGACCGCCGCACCCTGGCGCTGGTGGAGCCGCTGCGCACCCTGCGGATCATGCACCACGCCGCGTGGATCGCACGCCGCTGGGACGACCCGGCCTTTCCGCGGGCGTTTCCCACGTTCGACTCGAGTCGCTATTGGTCCGAGCACGTACTGACGCTGCGGGAACAACTGGCAGCCCTGGACGAGCCGCCACTGGAAGCCTGAGTTGCCGGCTCAGTCCAGCCCGAGAAGCTGCCGGTTCCTGAGCAGATTGCCGTAGCCGCCGAGCAGGTAAGGCACTTCCTCCGGCGGGCATGCGGCGATGCGAGCGTCGAATACCTGCATCACCCGCTCCAGCGGCGCCACGTCGCTGTCGCGCACGACCGCGGCGGCGCCGTCTGCAGAGCCGCAACCGTTGCCGGCGGGGCCTACCGCGGCGGCATGGCCGGCCGCCCGCAGGCGACGAGCGGCGAGTACGTGGGTGGGGAACACCCGCATGCCGCCGACGATCACCCGGTCGAGCGCCTCGGCCATGGCTTCCGCATCGGCGAACCCGCCCTGCAGCGGCTCACCGAGATGCAGATG